>QHVP01000367.1:9912-13864 GCA_003222295.1 Acidobacteriota bacterium
CTCGCCCGCCGCCTTGTTGGTGAAGGTGACGGCGAGAACGGATTCGGAGGGCACGCCCCTCTCGCGGACGAGATGGGCAATCCGGTGCGTGATCACGCGGGTCTTGCCGCTGCCCGCGCCGGCCAGGATGAGGACAGGCCCCTCCGTGGCCAGCACGGCCTCGCGTTGTTGCTCGTTGAGTCCGGTCAGGAGGGGGGAGCTTTCGAAGGACACCAATCCCTGATTTTAGCTTGTTAAGTCGGGGGGGGGGGACTTGTTAAGTCAGGGGGGGCACTTGCGTTCACCGCGGTCGCCGCGGCGCGGCCCCCCCTGAAACCCCCCTCGCACGGCGCCGCGCTCCGCGCGCCGCCGTGCTCTACGTGATGCTGGCCCCCGTCTCCGTCTCCGAGCCCGTCTCCGGCCGTTCAGCCGATCGGCTACTCGACCGTGACCGACTTCGCAAGGTTCCGGGGCTGATCGACGTCGCGGCCTGCGCGCACCGCGGTGTGGTAGGCCATGAGCTGCAGGGGCAGGACCATGAGCAGTGGCGACCAGACTTCGGCCACCGCGGGCACGTCGAAGATGAGGTCGCGGTCCGCCTCCAGGACCTTGCCGACCTCGGTGTCCCCCTGGAAGGTGATGGCGATGACGCGTCCCCCGCGCGCCTTCACCTCCTGGATGTTGGAGAGCATCTTGTCGTAGACCCGGCCCCGCGGGCAGAGGGCGACGACGGGCAGGCTCTCGTCGATGAGGGCGATGGGGCCGTGCTTCATCTCCCCCGCCGGATAGCCTTCGGCGTGGATGTACGAGATCTCCTTCATCTTGAGCGCGCCCTCGAGCGCGATCGGGTAGTTCACGCCGCGGCCCAGGTACAGCATGTTGGGCGACCGCGACAGCCACTTTGCCGCGTCGTCCATGCGCCCGCTCATGGCCAGGGCGTTCTCCATGAGGTGCGGCACTCGGGCCAGGCTCTCCAGCAGCTCGCGGCAGCGCTCGTTGGTCAGCGTGCCCCGCAGGCGTCCCAGGCGCAGGGCGAGCAGGGCGAGGGCCACGATCTGGGCGGTGAAGGCCTTGGTCGAGGCCACCCCGATCTCCGGGCCGGCATGGGTGAGGAGCGTGCCCGCCGCCTCGCGCGTGATCATCGACCCCTGCACGTTGCAGATCGCGATGGGCAGCGCGCCCAGCCGCTTCGCTTCCCGGAAGGCGGCGAGGGTGTCGGCGGTCTCGCCGCTCTGGGTGATGGCGACGCACAGCGACGCGGGGCCGACGAGGGGGTTCCGGTAGCGGAACTCGCTACCGTAGTCGACCTCGGCCGGGACCTGCGCCACCTGCTCCAGGAGGTACTTGCCGACGAGGGCCGCGTGCCAGCTCGTGCCGCAGGCCACCAGCATCACGCGCTTGGCCCGCTTGAGCTCCTCTTCGGCCGCCCCCAGCTCCTCGAGATGGACCTCGCCGTCTTCGATGCCGATCCGGCCCAGCAGGGTATCCCGCACCGCGCGCGGCTGCTCGTGGATCTCCTTGAGCATGAAGTGGCGATAGCCGCCCTTTTCCGCCTGTATGGGGTCCCAGGTGATGCGCTGGGGATCGCGCTTCACGACGCGGCCGGACGAGTCGGTCAGCTTCACGGAGTCGGGGGTCACCACGACGACATCCCCGTCGTCGAGGAACAGGAAATCACGCGTGTAGGAGAGCAGGGCGGGGATGTCGGAGGCGAGGAAGTGCTCCTTCTCGCCCAGGCCGACGACCAGTGGCGGTCCCTTGCGCGCGGCGATCAGCTTCTGCGGCTCGTCCTTGTGCAGGAGGACGAGCGCATAGATGCCTTCCAGCTCGCCCAGGGCGCGGCGCACCGCGTCCTCGAGGTCGCCCTTGTAGAGCGATTCCACGAGGTGCGCGACCACTTCCGTGTCGGTCTGGGTGACGAACTTGTGGCCCTGGGCGGCGAGGCGCGTCTTCAGGGGCAGGTAGTTCTCGATGATCCCGTTGTGGACGACCACGATCTTGCCCTTGCAGTCCTGGTGCGGGTGGGCGTTCTCCTCGCTGGGCCGGCCATGGGTGGCCCAGCGGGTGTGCCCGATGCCGAAGGCGCCGGCCAGGGGCTCCGCCCGCAAGCTGTCCTCGAGGTTGCAGAGCTTGCCCACCGAGCGCCGGCGTTGGAGCGTGCCGTCGCGGACCACGGCGACGCCGGCCGAGTCATACCCGCGGTACTCCAGCTGCCGCAACCCTTCGACGATGACGGGGACGGCGTCCCTCGATCCGACGTAGCCGACGATGCCGCACATGTCTCGGAGTCAGTCTTTCCGGTGCGCCTTCGCCGCCACCGGCGCGGCGGCGGGGGGCCCCTCGGTCCGCTTCGCTGCACGTCTCTTGCCAAGCTCGGTGGCCCAGCCCGGCTTGACGACCTGGCGCGCCCGCCCGAGGGCGAGCGCCCCCGGGGGGACGTCCTGGGTGATGGCGCTGCCGGCGGCGATGTACGCGCCTTCGCCGATCGTGATGGGCGCCACGAGCGTGGTGTCGCTGCCGATGAAGGCCCCGGCCTCGATGTGCGTGGGGTGCTTGTGGGCGCCGTCGTAGTTGCAGGTGATGGTGCCGGCGCCGATGTTCACGCCCGGGCCCACCGTCGCGTCGCCGATGTACGAGAGGTGGGGAGCCTTGGAGCCGTCCCCCAGCGTCGTCTTCTTGAGCTCGACGAAGTTGCCGACCTTGGCCTTGGCCCCGATGCGCGTCTCCGGCCGGATGTGCGCGAAAGGGCCGACCGACGCCCCCGGCCCCACCGTGCACTCGCGCAGGAGGCAATGGTCGAGGATCTGCGCGCCCGGTCCGACCTCGGTATCGACCAACCGCACGAACGGACCCACGCTCGCGCCGGAGCGAACGAGCGTGCGCCCTTCGAGGAAGGTGTACGGCCGCAGCAGGCAGTCCGCCTCCACCACCACGTCCAGTCCCACGTGGGTGGAGTCGGGATCCTCGATGCCGACCCCCGCCGCCATGAGGGCCTCGGTGCGCCGCGCGCGCAACGTCCGCGTGGCCGCGGCCAGCTCGGCGATGCTGTTGACGCCGAGCCCTTCCGCGGGCTCGTCCGCCGCCACTGCCGCCACCGGCTTCCCGGCCGCGCGGAGCAGGCCGATCAAGTCCGTGAGGTAGAACTCGCCCTGCGCGTTCTGCGGCTGCAGCTTTCCCAGGACGCCGAGCAGGGCCGGCACCTCGAAGGCATACAGCCCGGCGTTGATCTCGCGGATGCCCCGGAGGTCGCCCGTCGCCTCCTTGGCCTCGACGATGGCGCGCACACTGCCCGTCTGGTCGCGGACCACGCGCCCGTACGCGCCCGGATCTTCCAGGAGGGCGCTGAGCAGGGTCGCCGCCGCGCCCTCGTCGCGATGGGTGGCGATCAGGCGCCGCAGGGTGTCGGGTCGCAGGAGCGGCACGTCGCCATTGACGACGAGCAGGGTCCGCTCGGGGTGAGCGGCGAAGACGTCGCGCGCGACCTGCACGGCGTGCCCGGTGCCGCGCGGGGGATCCTGCCTGACGAAGGTCAGGCCGCGGCCCGCGAAGGTGGCCTCGACCGCCTCCGCCTGGTGCCCGACCACCACGGCAATGGGCGCGGCCCCCGTCACTTCGACGGTCCGGAGGACGTGCTCGAGGAGAGGGACGCCGAGGACGGGATGGAGCACCTTGGCCCGCCCGCTCTTCATCCGGGTGCCCTTGCCGGCGGCCAGGATGACGGCTTGCAGGGATGGCGGACTCACTGAATCAGTCTAGCAGGCCGCCCGTCTCCGGGAGTACGAGCGAGCTAACTGGCTTGGGGATACAAGATCGACAAAAACTCTTCGTCATCGCGGAGGCCATCGAAATCCGGATCCTGACGGGCCTGGGCCCGGTTGGACGGCCCCGCCGTCACGGCCTGGCGCAGCGACTTCAAGGCGGTGGCGCTGTCCCCCGCCCGGGCGGCGGTGGCGGCCATGCAGTAAAGGACGTG
>QHVP01000046.1 GCA_003222295.1 Acidobacteriota bacterium
CGAAGCCGGGCCCGGGATCCTTCGCGTCGCGGCGGCGCGCGGAGCCGGTCCGATCCAGCAGGACGTTCGCGTGATGCACCACGCGCTTGTCGCCCGGGCGCAGCTCCATGGCGCGCACGTAGCGCGTGCCGTGCACGGGTGTGCACAGCACGAGGTTGCGGAAGACGTCCGTGCCTTCCGCGGGCACCGTGTAGGGCTCCGGCACCTCGATCACGCGGCGGCCCAGCGCTGGATGAGCGCGATCTGCTCGTCGGTGAGCCGCCGTGGCCCGGCCAGGTCGCCGTACCCCGGATCGGGCGGCCAGGGCGGCATGAAGCGGACCTTGGTCACGCGCGCGATCTGTGACGCGCGCTTGTGCACGTCGGCGTAGCCGAGGAGGCTGAAGGGTCCCGCCTCGCCCGGCCGATGGCAGGGCGCGCAGTTGCGGAAGACGATGGGCGCGATATGGCGGTTGAACGTGACCGTCTCCGCGACGGAGGGAGGCGCCGGCCTCGCGGGCGCCACGTCCTCCGTCCGCGCCGGACCGCAGCCGACCGGCGCCAGGCCGGACCCGAGGAGGCCCGCCCCCAGGAGCGCGCGCCGCGCGCGCGCCGCCACCCTCACGGCAGCCCGGCGATCACGCAACCCACCGCGGTCGTCGTGCGGGGTATGAGGGTGCGCCCCGCCGTGAGCGCGTCCAGCACGTCGGCGAGATCCCTCGTCCGCGGCTCGGGGCGAGCGCGGCCGAAATCGACGGCGCGATCGTCGATGCGGCCGCGGTAGACCATGCGCGGCCCCGACGGGTGCGCGACGAACACCGCGGCTTCCGGCGTCACCGTCCCGAACGCGCGCATGTGCTCGCGGATCGCCGCCGGCGTCTCCGTGGGGTCGGCATAGACGAGCCGGAAGACGACACCCCGGCCGGCGAATCGCTCGCCCAGGCGGCGCAGCTCGGGCGCGTAGCGGTTCGAGATGGGGCAGTCCGTGCGCGTGAACACCAGCACCGTCGGCCCCGGACCGAGGGGCAGGGCTTCGAGGCGCCGGCCCGCGAGGTCGACCACTCCCGTGAAGGAGGCGCTCCCGGCGCGGGCGAGCCCCGCCAGGGCGGCGAGCACGACGACCGCCGACCACGACGAAGGGAACCGCATGCCGGCGCGCACGGGGAATCAGGAGACGACTGGATTATACGAGAACGTCCACCACCACGACCGTGGCGTCGTCGGCCAGGCCGTCTTCCGCGAAGTGACGCGCCAGCTCCAGCACGCGCGGAGCGGTGTCCGCGGCCGCCGCGGCGCGTGTGTCGCGCAGGCCGGCGAGCAGACCCTCGTCGCCCAGCTCCGCCTCGGCGCGGCTGGTGGCTTCCGTGATGCCGTCGGTGACGAGCACGAGGCGGTCGCCGCGGTGCAGGGCCAGGAGACCCTCCTCGTAATCCGCCTCCGCCACCACGCCCAGGACGGGACCGCCCCGCTTGAGCCGCCGCACCGTGCCATCGGGCCGCGACAGCACCGGCGCGGGATGCCCGGCGTTGGCGTAGGCGAGCGTGCCGCGGGCGGGGTCGAGGACCGCGTACACGAGCGAGACGAAGCGATCGGGTCCGAGGCGGGGGGCGAGCGTGCGCGCCAGACGTGCGCAGAGCGCGCGCGGCGCCAGATCGGCGGCGACGAGCTCTTCGAGGCTGGCCTTGACGCTCGCCATCAGGAGCGCGGCCGGGGTGCCCTTGCCGCACACGTCCGCGATGGCGACGGCGAGGCGGCCCTCCGGCAGGGCGGCCACGTGATAGCAGTCGCCGCCGAGCCCTTCCGCGAGGCGCCAGGCCACGGCAACCTCGTAGCCGGGCACGCGCGGCGCCGGTGTTCCAAGGAGCCGGCTCTGGACGTCGCGGGCATCGGCCTCCAGACGCTGGGCGCGCCGGCGCCGGCGGCCGGCGGCCACCTGCGCGCGCACGATCTCGAGCAGGCGCGCGTTGTCCCACGGCTTCTGCACGAAGTCGCCCACGCCCTCGCGCATGATGGCGACGGCGAGCGGAACCGTCGACCACGCGGTCATGACCACCACCGGCAGGTACGGATCGAGGGCCTTGACCCGCGCCACCAGCTCGAGCCCCTCGTCCCCGGACGTGGTGTCCCGCGCGTAGTTGAGGTCCATCAACAGCAGGTCGTACGCGTGTGGGGATTCGCCGAGGGCGGAGACCACGGCCGCGGGAGACGACACCGCGCGGACCTGGCCGCCGTGCGGCTTGAGCAGCAGGCGCAGCGCTTCGAGCACGTCGGGCTGGTCGTCGGCCACGAGCACGCGCACACCGTCGAGGTCCAGCTCGCGCGGGCCGGTGTTGGCCTTCTCCTGCGCGCCCGTTTCCGAATCTGCGGTTCCCATCACGGCACTGAGCAACTTCAATCCGTGTGCCACGGCCGGTGCGACGGCAAGCGCAGGAGACCACAGGAGTTGGTCGGAATACTTTCGGTGCGTCCGGCCCCTTCTTGTCCGGATGTGGGACGGTCCGCTCCCGTATCCGGACGAGGCGCGAGCCGTCCTTAGCGCCTGCGTGGGTCAGCGCGCGAACAGGCTGCGCGCGACGAAGAGCACGTTCGCGGGGCGCTCGGCCAGGCGGCGCATGTACCACGGGAACCAGTACGGGCCGTAACTGATGAGCACGCGCACGGGCCAGCCCTCGCGGGCCAGGCGTTCCTGCTCGGCGCGCTGGATGCCGTAGAGGAGATGGAACTCGGCGGCCGCTTTGGGAAGGCCGCGCGCCGTCGCCTCCGCGAGGATCGCATCGATGAGCGCGCGGTCGTGCGTCCCGAACACGTTGCGGAAGGCAGATCCCGCCGCCGAGGCCTGGAGCAGGCTCTTCGCGAGCGCGAGGTAGCTCGCGTCCACGTCCGCCTTGCGCGGGAAAGCGCGGTCGAGCGGCTCGTTGTACGCGCCCTTGACCAGCCGGATGCCGGCCCCGGTGGGCCGCAGGGCCTCGAGGTCGGCCGCGGTGCGGCGCAGGTAGGACTGGAGGCACACGCCCACCCGGCGGTGCCGTTCGCAGGCGCGGCGAACGAGACGCAGCGTGGCGTCCGTGTACGCGGTCTGCTCCATGTCGATCCAGACGAAGTTGCCGGTCGCCTCCGCGCGGGCCACCAGCGCGAGCAGGCGCGCGGCGCAGCGCTCCTCGTCGAGGTCGAGGCCGAGCTGCGTCGGCTTCACCGAGATCTCGACGGCGCCGCCCTCGTCCTTCACGCGCTCGAGCAGCTCCAGGTAGTGCGCGACGACGGCGTCCGCTTCCGCGTCATCGATGACGTTCTCGCCGAGGCGCGTGAGCACCGCGCCCATCCCGGCCCGGCGCAGGGCTTCCGTCGCGGCCAGCGCGTCGGAGGCCTCCTCTCCGGGCATGAAGCGGGAGACGGCCCGCCGGACGAAGGCGCGCCGCATCGCGCGCTCGCGCAGCCATCGGCTCTGCGAGCCGGCAAGAAGGGCACGCCGAAGAAGTCCCATAGGAATGTGTCCGAGTATAGTCATCGGGCCCACTCGGACACATTCCTGATAGGACGGAAATCTATTGGGAGTCTGGCCGAGGACCATCCAGCCGGTTCCTCGGACAGACTCCTAGCGCAGGCCGCGGACCAGGTACAGCTCGGAGAGGACGCGGTGCACGCTGTACGCGTAGGATTGGCCGTCGGGGGTGATGACGATCGGCATCATGGGCCCGGCCCCCGCCTTGTCTTCGGCCCGGACCTCGGTCCAGCGTGACCTCTCGCCCGTGGACAGGTTCACGCGCTCGACGACCACGGGTCCGGTCTCGGACCACGGCGTGACGAAAAGCTCGCGGCCATCGGGGGTGAAGGCCAGCGGCCGGTCCCGCGCGTTCAAGGGGGCAGCCTGAGGCGGGCCGCCGGCGATGGGATGGAGCTGCCACCGCCCGGCCGCTCCCGGCGTGCGCGCGAGAAGGCGCTGTGAATCGGGCGTCACGTAGGCCGGACCGAGGCCGACTTCTCCCGTCACCGGACGGATGGGCCCGCCATCCAGGTCCTGCGCGAAGGCGCGCATCGGCTGGCCGGCTTCCGCGGCCGTGAACACGACCCGCCGGCTGTCGGGGAACCAGCCGGCCCAGGCGTGGCGCGTGAAGCCGAGACCGAGCGTGCGCGGCGTGCCCGCCCCCGTGGGCAACGCCACGATCCGCGGCGGGCCGAACAGGGGCATGGTGAGCACCCATTGGCCGTCCGGCGAGATCGTCATCGCGCGCCCTTCGCCCAGTCGCACCGGCGGCGCCCCGTCCGTCGCGCGCGTGAAGACGCCGTAGCCGGCGCCGCCCCCCTCGCCGCTCTCGCTGAAGACGACCGTCCGCCCGTCCGCGGAGAGGTCCGTGACCATCGACAGGTCGAGCCAGCTGAGGTCCCGCTCCGCCGCGGCGGGACCGAATCGGCCGCGCAGCTCGGTGCGCCGCGTGGCGCGCTCGAGCAGGACGGCCCCGTCCTTCCGGATGTCGTGGAGCACGAGACGCCCGGGGCCGCGCGTCACCACGCGCTCCGCTCCGGAGAGGCTCACCGCGTTCAGGGTGGAGTCCGCGCCCACCTTCGCGCCCGTGAACCAGACCTCGCGACCGTCGGGACTCCAGGCCAGGCCCTCCAGGCTCGCCCAGTCGTGGGAGAGGACGGTGCGCTGCCCCGCGGCGTCGACGGTGACGACCTCGCCGCGGTCGTCACCGGGCACGGGATGCGAGAGCAGGGCCACACGGTCCGCGGCCGGCGAGAGGCGCAGGAAGTTCAGCTTCGCGGACGAGCGCGCGATCTCGTGACCCGGGGGCAGCTCCACGCGGTCCTCCGAACCGCTGCGAATCACGCCGATGCGGGTGCCCTCGGGGCTCACGTCCGCCCACGAGATCCCCTCCACGATCTCGCGCGGCGTCCCGCCCGCGGCCGGGGCCAGGGCCAGCACCGCGTCCGTGTCGCGTCTCAGCAGGACCACCAGCTCGCCCGAGGTGAGGATCTTGAGGCCGATGGTGCGCGCGGGCAGGTCCAGCGCGCGCGGGACCGTCTCCCCGGGATGGGTGACGTAGGCGCGCCGCTCGCCGCCGTCCCAGGCCGCGCTGTACGTGATCTCACCCGAGGGCCCGAAGCGCGCGCCGTAGAGCGTGCCGCGCCGGAAGGTCAGCCGCTCGTAGAGGGGCTCGATGCGTCCCGTCCGCGCGGCCGCGAAGGCCGCGATCACGGCCGCGACGACGAGGGCCAGCCCCGCCCAGGCCCACGGCGCTCCCCGTCCTCGCCCGGGCCGGAGGGGAAGAGCGAGGGGAGCCGAAACGGGTCCCGGCCGTGGTGCGGCGGTGGGAGAGTGTTCGGGCTCCACCTCCGGGGCCGGGCTCGTCGCCATCCGCACGAAACCCGAAAGCCCGCTCGGGCGCCAGCGGCGCGCCGCCGGAACGGGATCGCGCATGACCTCATAGAGATGACCCGAGCGCGCACGAGGCGTACCGCTCTCGTCCTCGCCGTCCGGCTCGCCCACCGCGGCCTCGCCGGCCGCGACCGCGTCGGCCTTTGCGCCGCCGGGGGCCGCCGTGGGTGCGGCCTCGCTCGCCAGGGGCGCGACGGCGACGGGCTCCACGGAAGCGATGAAGCGATAGCCCCGACGCGGGAGGGTGTGGATGAACGTGGGCGACTCCGCGTTGTCGCGCAGCGCCTTCCGGATCTGGTTGATGCAGAAGTTCAGGCCGCCGTCGAAGTCGACGAACGTGTCGTGACCCCACAGCTCTTCCCGGATCTCCTCGCGCGTCACCACGTCGCCCGCGCGGCTGGCCAGGAGGAACAAGACCTTGAACGGCTGGGGCGGGAGATGGACGGGGAGCCCTTCGCGCCACACCTCTCCCGTCCGCGCGTCCATTTCGTAGATCCCGAAGCGAAGTCGCGGCGGGCGCTGCGTACCGGTCGTCAAGGGCGACCCGGGGGGCCCATTGCAGGAAGAGGACGGTGGCCGAGCATCAAAAGTTCGAACTCCACCGCTCTTGGACGCCGCGCAATGCGTGGGGGTGCACTGAGGATTCGACGAGCCACCGCTGAGTGCGCAAGTGTCGAGTGTGCCGCGGGCTGCGAGCGCTCCTGAGTGATGGTCGGCGCCGTCCCCGACGTGCCATTTCCGGACGCGTCAATCCCACCACCGGACGCAAGGCGGGCAAGGTCGCGATCACGTCTCCGCTCACTCATCCAGAACAAAGCTGTTCCTCGTGGACCTTATTCGCTCCGGGACCGTCCCATAGCGGCAAGGAAACTCGATCGGGGGCCACCCACAGGGGGACGGCATGCGGGAATGCAAGAGTCGCGCAAGCCTCTTCGTCGTGATCGCGCTCGTCGCGGGCGCGGCCAGCGCGGCCGCGGAAGCGCCGCGCCTGGACCTCGTGTGGGTCGATCCCACCGACCTCGCGGGAGGAACCTTTCCCGCCCTGGCCGCGGAGTCGCGCGCGCTGCTGGCGACGACGGGGGCGCAGGTGACGTGGACGGCCGCACCCTACGGCGCGGTGGTCGGCCCGGAATCCCTGGTCGTGATCGCGGTCCCGACCTATGCGACGGAGGCCAACCGTGACCGTCACGTGATGGGATCGACGCGGGCGACCGCGGACGGACCGCTGGCCATCTGGATTTTTCCGGACCAGGTCGCGTGGGCGCTCGGTCTCGACCTGAGCCTGCGCCGCGGCTGGGGGGAGCGCGCGGAGATGGAGTTCGCCCGCGCGCTCGCGCGCGTCGCCGGCCATGAGATCGTCCACGCCCTCGGCATCACCACCCATTCCCCCGGCGGCCTGATGGCGGCCCGCCTCGACCGCGATGCCCTCACCGCGGCCGTGCTGCGCATCGACCGCGCGACCCTGGCCGCGGTGCGCCTTGCCTTCGACCGGGGAGCGCGGAGCGCCGCGGGACCGTGGACGCTGGCGTCCCTGCGCGGCCCGACGTTCACCGCCGCCGCGGAGATGCGAGCCGCTCCGGGTTCAAGCCACTGAACCGCGGACTCCGCCGGCCCTTACGGACTCCCGCATCTCCATGCGGGACGGGGCCTTCGCTGCTCAGGCACATCTCTTCGCCGCCTCATCGTCCGTCCATGGTGTGGCGGGCGCGCGCCCGCTACCTTGCTCGCGACCTGCGAACCGGGGCGGCGTCTCTGGCGCCTTGCTCCGGACAAGGAGACCGACTCGTGACCTCCTTCTCAGACCCGTTCCCTCGCGCCGTGGAGGCGACATCCGAGGGAGCGCTGCCCGCCGTCCGCTCCACCGCCTCGCGCCCGGGCCTCGCGCCCGCCGCGTCCGCGGATATTGCGACTGCGCCCTCGCCGCTCGAGGTGACCCTGGGGGTCCTCGACGGCCGCTGGAAGCCGCTGCTCATCTGGCAGCTCTTCTGGGGCGCGCGCCCGTTCTGCGAGCTCATGCGCCGGATGCCAGGCATGACGAAGAAGCGCCTGCGCCGGGAGCTCGCGGACATGGAGAGGCGAGGGCTCGTGCGCAGGATCGTCTCGCCCGACAGCCGAAGGGCCAGCTACGGCCTGACCCTGCTGGGCGAGAGCCTCAAGCCCGTCGTCGGAGGCATGTACGAATGGGGGCTGCGTCTGGTCGCTCCCACCCTCCGCGTTCCGGCGCGGCCCGCCGCGCGCGCGGTCCGTCCGCCGGACACCCCCAGGGCCGCCGTCCTCCGCCTGCTGGCGGAGGGTCCGGCCAAACCCAAACAAGTCTGAGGAGGAGCACTGCGATGAGAACAGCGCAACGTGTCCTCGGGCTCGCCTTGCTGGCGGCGGTGGGCTTCGCGCCCGCCGCCCGCGCGCAGGTCGCGTCCACGGGGAACATCTACGGTACGGTGAAGGACGAGTCGGGGGCCGTGCTGCCCGGCGCCACCGCCACCCTCACCGGCGCCTTTGGCACCCGCTCGACGACGAGCGGCACCGGCGGCGACTTCCGTTTCGTGAACGTCGATCACGGGACGCACCAGCTCCGCGTCGCCCTCACCGGCTTCACGGGGGTGACCCGCCCCGTCACCGTGGTCAGCGGCCAGAATACCGAGCTGGCCTTCTCCCTCAAGGTGGCGACGGTCGAGGAGACGGTGACGGTGACCGGCGACGCGCCCGTGGTCGACACCAAGCGCGTCGGCACCGCCACCACCATCTCGAAGGACGAGCTCGTCCAGATCCCCAGCTCGCGTGATCCGTGGGCCCTGATGCGCACCGTCCCCGGCGTGATCGTGGACCGCGTCAACGTCGCCGGCAGCGAGAGCGGGCAGCAGTCCAACTTCTTCTCGAAGGGCGCGGACGGCAAGGACTCCGTGTGGAGCCTCGACGGCGTGATCATCACCGACATGGCCGCCGTCGGCGCCTCGCCGACGTATTACACGTTCGACACCTTCGACGAGGTCAACTTCACCACCGGCGGCAGCGACGTGCGCGTGCCCACCGGCGGCATCGGCATCGGCCTGGTGACCAAGCGGGGCACCAACAACTTCCACGGCTCCGCCGGCGTCAACTTCGCCGACGACAAGCTGCAGTGGTCGAACCTGCCCGGCGAGCTCGAGGGCGACGCGCGCCTGCGCGGCAGCGACAAGGCCGACCATACGGATCAGCTCAACGACTACAGCTTCGACCTGGGCGGCCCCATCGTGAAGGACAAGCTCTGGTTCTACGGCAGCTACGGCAAGAACGACATCCGCGTCCGCCGTCTCAACCAGACCGCGGACAAGACGCTGCTCAAGAACTACAGCGCCAAGGTCAACTGGCAGGCGGGCGCCTCCGACATGGTGAGCGCAGGCGCCTCCGACATGGTGAGCGCCTTCTGGTTCTTCGGCGCCAAGGAGAAGATGGGCCGCGCGGGTGCGGTCAACGTGGCCCAGGCCCTCGAGGGCACGCTCTGGAACCAGGGCGACGCCAAGTCCGGAGGGCCTTCCGGCTTCAGCAAGCTGGAGTGGAACCACATCTTCGGTCCCAGCCTCTTCTTCAACCTCAAGGGCGCCTACTACAACCAGGGCTTCGGCCTCGTGCCGCAGGGCGGCCTCGACGGCCAGTTCATCGTGGACAACATCCGCAGCGAGTCGCGGGGGACGGCCAACGAGCGGCTGTTCCTGCGGCCGCAGTACAGCGTGAGCGGCGAGACCTCCTACTTCGCGAACGGGCTGGGGGGCAACCACGAGTTGCGCGTGGGCGGCGGCTGGCGCCGCGTGGACTCCACCAGCACGAACACGTATCCCGGCGGCGGCATCCAGGTCCGCTACAACCCGACGTCCACCCGCGTCCGGTTCCACCGCGCGCAGAACGCCAAGGGCCAGGTCGTCATGAGCTCGGGCTACGTCTCCGATACCTTCACCAGGAACCGGCTGACCCTGAACCTGGGCCTTCGCTTCGACCACCAGACGGGCACCGACACCGCGAGCACGGTCGAAGGCAGCTCGTTCATCCCGAACCTGCTTCCGACCATCGACTACGCGGGCGGCGCGGGCAAGGTCACCTGGAACGACCTCTCGCCGCGCGTCGGACTGACGTATGCGCTGGACGACTCGCGGCACACGCTGCTGCGCGGATCGTTCGCGCGCTACGCCGGCCAGATCGCCTCGGCCGATGCGAACTGGCGCAATCCGCTCACCCTTTCCTACCTGGAGTACAACTGGAACGACCTCAACCATGACGGCAAGTTCCAGACGGGCGAGGCGGACCTGAGCCGCATCACCGGCTTCAACGGCGTCGATCCCAACCATCCGGCGGCGGCCGAGTCTCCGAACCAGATCGATCCCGACTTCCATGCCAACAAGGACAACGAGGTGGCCGCCGGCATCGAGCGGCAGCTCGCGTCCAACCTGTCCGTGAGCGCCGCCTACACCTGGCGAAAGTCCACGGATCTCACCGCGACCCAGCTCCTGTCCGGGTACTACTGGTACTCCTGGATCGGCGTCACCAGCGCCGATTACCACCAGGGCACGCCCGTCACCCGGAACGGCTTCACCGCCACGCCCTACATCGTGAACGACGGCGTCGCCGACCGCATCACGGGCGGCCTCCTGCTCCGCAATCGGCCGGACTTCTCCCGCAGCTACAACGGCCTCGAGCTGGCGCTGGTCAAGCGCCTCTCGAACCGCTGGATGGGCCGCGCCGCCTTCACGTTCAACGACTGGAAGGAGCACGTCGGGCCCGGCGCCCTGATCAACCCCACCCACCAGGACCTCGATCCCCAGATCGACGGCGCGCAGCACATGGAGTTCGCGGTGGGGTCGGGCAAGAACTACTACACGAGCGCGAAGTGGCAGGTGAACCTCAACGGCATGGTCCAGCTGCCGGCCGGGTTCGAGGCGGCCGCGAACCTGTTCGGACGCCAGGGGTATCCCAAGCCCGTCTACCTCCAGCTCGACACGGGCGCGCTCGACAGCGTGCTCAACGTGCTGGCCGTCAGCACGACGGACCAGATCCGCTTGAAGAACCTCTGGGACCTGGACCTGAGGGTGGCCAAGAGCATCCGCCTGGGCGGAGCTCACCTCACCGTCGCCGGTGAGCTGTTCAACGCGCTCAACGCGAATACCGAGCTGTACCGCAACCCGAGCGCGATCAGCACGTCCTTCAACCGTCTGGACGAGATCCTGGCGCCACGCATCGCACGTGTGAGCGCCCGCTTCACGTTCTAAATCCCAAGGGCCCGGGGCAGATGCTCCGGGCCCGTCTCTTCCTCATGCCATCCCGCCGTCGCCGAGCTTCCGCCGCCCCTCCACCGCCTCCGCCGGCCGAACCATCCTTGCCGTGGTGGCGGCGTCCGTCCGTGCTCATCGCGCTCCTGCTCGGCGGCGCCTCCCTCGCAGCCGCGGCGTCGCTGCACACGCGCCGGCCTCCCACGACGCTCAGGCGGAGGCCGGGGCTCGACGTCCTGCTCATCACGATCGACACCTTGCGCGCCGACGCCGTCGGCGCCTCCGGCGCCACCACGGGGCCACACCCAACATCGATCGCCTGGCCCACCGCGGCGTGGTGTTCCGCCAGGCGCACGCGCACAACGTGGTCACCCTCCCCTCCCACGCCAACATCCTGTCCGGCCGCCTGCCCTTCCAGCACGGCGTGCTCGACAACGCGGGCTTCCGGTTCCCGGCCGGTACGCCCACCCTGGCCACCCTGCTGAAAGCGGCGGGATACCGCACGGGCGCGTTCGTGAGCGCGTTCACGCTCGATTCGCGCTTCGGCCTCGACCGCGGCTTCGACGTGTACGACGATCAGCTCGACGGCCCGGCCGGTCCCCTGGCCTTGCCCGAGCGCCACGGCACCGACACCGTGGCCGCGGCCCGGCGCTGGCTGGCCCAGGGCGACGGGCGCCCGACCTTCTGCTGGATCCACCTCTACGACCCGCACGCGCCCTACCTGCCGCGCGAGCCCTTCGCGTCGCGCTACGCGGGCACGCCGTACGTGGGGGAGGTCGCGGCGGCGGATGCGGCTCTCGAGCCGGTGCTGGGGCCGCTCCTGGAGAGCGCCTCTCCCCACACCGTCGTCGTGCTGACGGCCGACCACGGCGAGAGCCTGGGCGAGCATGGCGAGCGGACTCACGGCCTCTTCGCCTACGAGGCCACGCTGCGCATCCCGCTCATCGTCTTCGCACCGTCCGTCGTCCCCCCGGCCGTGGTGGATGCGGTGGTGGGCCACGACGACATCGTGCCCACGATCCTCGACGCGATCGCGTCCACTCCGCCTCCGGATCTGCCCGGCCACAGCCTCCTGGGACAGGCGCTGGGCGCGCCGCCTGCGGCCGCTCCGTTGTACTTCGAGGCCCTCTCCGCCGCCGCCAACCGCGGCTGGGCCCCTCTCACGGGCGTGCTGCGGGGGACCGAGAAGTACGTCGAGCTGCCGCTCCCCGAGTTGTACGACCTCAGCGGCGATCCGGACGAGCAGCGCAACCTCGTCGGGTCCCGGTCCGAGCGCGTCGAGCGCCTGCAGGCGGACCTGCGCGGATTCCCGTCGGCCGATTCCTTCCAGGCCCGGGCGCCCGAAGATCGGGAGACCCGGGAAGCGCTGCGCGCGCTCGGCTATCTCGCCTCGGCGGCGGCCCCTCTGCGCAAGCGCTACGGGCCCGAGGACGACCCCAAGCGGCTGGTCGGCCTCGACACGCTGATGGAGCAGGTCCTGGCGCGGCATCGCGAGGGCGACCTCGACGGCGCGCTGGCCCTGTGCCGCGACATCGTCCGCCAGCGGCCGGACATGCCGGCGGCCTGGCTCCAGATGGCCATCCTTCAGCGCAAGCGCGGCGACATGACGGCCGCGATCGATGCCCTC
>QHVP01000368.1:0-3972 GCA_003222295.1 Acidobacteriota bacterium
GAGGTCTCGGACGACGCATGTCCGGCCGGCGGAGGCGTGGGAGCACTGCGGGCGCGGGCGGCGAAGTCGAGGAACTCCTGGGCCTGCTTCCGTTCGGATTCGTTGTCCGCGGCCTGGAGGGCGGACTGCGCCGCCTGCACGGCCTCGTCGGGCCGGCGCAGGTGCCAGAGCGCCCGGGCCAGCGTCAGGCGGTGATACGCCTCGCCGGGCTCGATCTCGACCGCCTTCTTCGCGAGGGCCAGCGCCTCCTCCCCCTGGCCGAGGTTGACCCGGACGTCGGCCAGGAACGACAAGGTGTCGGCGCTTCCGGGGTCGAGCGCGCGCGCCTTCTCGAGGGTCGCCGCCTGACGCTCGTTCGCCGCCTGGTCCGCCTGCGGCAGCCATTCGAGCTGGGCGAGCCGGTAGTAGACGTGCGCGCGCTTCGAGCCGGTCTCCGCGGCCTTCGCGTAGGCGGCCTTCGCTTCGGCCCGGCGGTTCTCCCGGTCCAGCAGCTCGGCCTCGATCTCCGACGGCCCGGGCGAAGCGGGATCCGACTTCGCTGCCTCCGCGGCGGCGGCGCGGGCCTCGACGGGCCGGTCCGTCGCCACGAGCATCTCGCCCCGCACGACGGCCGCCTCCGCCGGGGAGAGCGGCCGCACGGCGTAGACCTCGGGCCGGGTGTCGAGAGTGACGAGGGCGCGCACGTACGTGAACAGGCTCCGCTCGACGTACCGACGCATCCCGTCGTAGTACAGCTTCATGTCCCCGAACGCTTCCTCCATCGCGACCCTGGGGTCCGTTCCCGCCAGGAGGAGCTGGTTGAACCGGTCCGTCTTCGTCGCGAACGCGCGCTCCTCCCCGAACAGGAGGTAGTGCACGAGGGCCCAGGCGTTGGCGTCGAAGATGCTGATGTCGATCTCCTGGGTGAGCCAGTGAGACGAGCGGTCCGCGGAGAGGAGCTCCGCGAGCGGCACCAAATGCTCACGGGCGAGCCGGAGGTTTTGCGGCAGGGGGCGGCCGATGTGCAGCTCCTTGTCGCGCACGATCGTGTTGCTCATCACCTCGGCGACGCCGCGGGCATACCACTCCGGCAGCCGGCGCGGGAACGAGTGCGTGAACACCGAGCTCACGTAGCTCCAGTACGCGCTCTGGTACGGGTTCTGGCCGACCTCGTCGGGCTCCTGGACGTCGGTACGGATGGCGATGAAGTGCTTGTCGCGGCCGGAGGCGCTGAAGCCCACGGGCCGGAATTGCTTGCCCACCCAGTATTGGGGACCGAAGGTCTTGAGCGTCGTCTCGTCCCGAGCCGCGACGACGACGAACGGCCGACCGGTGTCGATCTTGGCCCACGGCCAGATCTTCAGGAGCGCGGCCCGGATCTGCTCGAACTGCCAGGCCGTCCTGCGTCCCGACTTCTCGCCCGCGTCGGTCACGACGGTGAGGTGCGCGCTCTTGACCTCGAGCCACGGAGGAGGCGCGGCCGCAGCCGTCGAGGCCGCGGCGAGGAAAACGCCGGCAAGCGCGGCGCTGCGAATGGTCATTGTCTCTAGCCTCGAGTACGCCGCCCGGCCATGTCCACCGCCACCGCCGCCACCAGGATCGAGCCCTTGATGATCGGCTGCCAGAAGGCCTCCGTGTTCATCAGGCTCATCCCGTTGTCGAGCGAGGCCATCACCAGCGCGCCCAGGAGCGCGCCCCACACCGTGCCCTGTCCGCCCAGCAGCGAGGTGCCGCCGATGACGGCGGCGGCGATCGCGTCCAGCTCCATGATCCGGCCCGCGTCGGAGGTCGCCGCGCCCACGCGCGCGGTGAGCACGATGCCGGCCACGGCGGAGAGGAATCCCATCACGGTGAACACGCNCCCGATGGCGTAGAGATGACGGCCGAACCGCGTGTGGTGCGCCACGGCCGAGAACAGCGCGGCCAGGGCCAGCAGCAGGAGCACGGGCACGGGGATGCCCTCGTACGCGTTCATCACGGCGGTGAACGCGAGCACGAGGACGGCGAAGCCGGCCTGGGTCCACACATGCGTGCCGCCACTCCGGATGCCGCTCGCGACCAGCGCGGCCGCCATCCCTCCCATCACCAGCCAGCCCACCCACAGGGGCACGTAGGTCTGCCCGACGTACAGGAACGGACGCGAGGGGGAGACGGTCACGCCCCCCGTGATCCCGAGCAGCGCGCCCTGGAAGAGCAGCATGCCGCCGAGGGTCACGATGAAGGGCGGGATCTTGAGCCAGGCGACCAGAGACCCCTGGGCCGCGCCCAGCACCGACCCCCCGATGAGGACAGCCAGGAAAGCCACGCCCAGCGGCCACTGCCGGTTCGTGTAGGCCAGCGCGGCCAATCCGCCCATGAGCCCGGCCAGCGCGCCCACGGAGAGATCGATCTGGCCGGCCACGATCACCAGCACCATGCCCACGGCCAGGATCGCCGTCACCGAGGTCTGCCGAGCGCTCCCACCATGATCAGCGAGCGCTAGGGCACGGAGACGCGCGACACGCGCAGGGCTGGCGCCGCGGGGGGCGCCGTCACCGGCGAGGGGGCGGAGGTCATACCTTCATGGTGGCTGCCGTCATCACCGCCTCCGGCGTCGCTTCGGACGCGCTCAGCTCCGCGGTGGCCGCGCCGAGGCTCAGCACGAGCACGCGATGGCTCATGCCGAGCAGCTCGGGCAGATCCGAGGACACGAGGACCACCCCGAGTCCCGCCTCCGCCAGCTCCGCGATGAGGCGGTGGATCTCCGCCTTGGCCCCGACGTCCACGCCCCGCGTGGGCTCGTCGAGGAACAGCACCCGCGGCTTCGTGAGCAGCCACTTGCCCAGGACGACCTTCTGCTGGTTGCCGCCGGAGAGCTGGCGCACGGCCGAGCCCAGCGCGGAAGCGCGGATGTTCAGTGCGGCCGCTTCCTGCCGCGCCTGTTCGCCGCGCCTCTTGTCGTCCACGAGGAGCCCGCGCACGAAGCGGCGCAGGCTGGCCAGGGTCAGGTTCTCGGAGACGGAGGCGTCGAGGACGAGCCCGTAGCGCTTGCGGTCCTCGCTCACCAGGGAGAGGCCGGCGGCGATGGCGTCCCCCGGCGACTTGAAGGGCTTGCGTGCCGGACCGCCGTGCAGCGAGAGCGTGCCGGTGACGCGGCTGCGCGCCGCGCCGAACAGCGAACTGACGAGCGCGGTGCGCCCCGCGCCCATCAGTCCTCCGAGGCCGACGATCTCGCGCTCGCGCACCTCGAAGGAGACGCGGCGCAGCACCTCCCGTCCGGGAACGAGCGGATCCTCGACCGTCCAGCCCTCGACCTTCAACAGCGGCACCCCCGGATGGTGCGGCGGCCGCGGGTAGAGGGTGCCCACTTCGCGGCCGACCATCATGGCGATGACCTTGTCCGGCGTCAGCTCGGAGGCCTTGGCCCCTCCCACGGAGCGGCCGTCCCGGAGCACGGTGATCCGGTCCGCGATCTGGAACACCTCTTCCAGGCGATGGCTGATGTAGATGCAGGACACGCCGGAGGCCTTGAGCTCGAGCAGCAGGCGCATGAGGCGCGCGGTGTCGGCCTCGGTGAGGGCGGCGGTGGGCTCGTCCAGGACGAGGATGCGCGCCTTCTTGGCCAGCGCCTTGCCGATCTCCACGAGCTGCTGCTGTCCGATGCCGAGCTCCTTGATCGCGCGCGCGGGGTCCATGTCGAGGCCCACGAGCTCCAGCGCGGACTCGGCGTCCCTGCGCACCACGTCCCAGCGGATGAGGCCCCCGCGCACGGGCTCGCGGCCGAGGGCGAGGTTCTCCATCACGGACAGCTCGGGCACCAGGGCCAGCTCCTGGGCGATGAGCGCGATGCCGTGGTGCTCGGCGTCCTTCAGCGACTGGAAGCGCACCTGCGCCCCGTCGAGGAGGATCTCGCCTCCGTACGTCCCCCAGGGGTTGACCCCGCAGAGCGTCTTGATGAGCGTGCTCTTGCCCGCGCCGTTCTCGCCGCAGAGGACGTGGATCTCGCCCTCCTCC
>QHVP01000368.1:4033-5882 GCA_003222295.1 Acidobacteriota bacterium
GGGCAGGTCGCGGCAGATGTCCTCGAGCTTGTGGTACCCGTCTTTGACCACGGTCTGCATGATGTTCGACTTGTCCACCGCGATCGTGTCGAGCAGGATGCTGGGCACGTCCTTCTTGCCGTTGTTGACGCCGACCGTCTTGTCCGGCACCGGCTGCTTCCTCGCGAGCAGGATCGCCGCCTCCGCCGCCTTGCTGGCTTCGTTGACCAGCGGCTTGTAGATGGTCATGGTCTGCGTGCCCGCGAGGATGCGCTGGCAGGCGGCAAGGTCCGCATCCTGTCCCGTGACCAGCACCTTGCCCGTGAGCTTCTGTTCGGCGATGGCCTGGATCGCGCCGCCGGCGGTGCCGTCGTTGGAGGCCACCACCGCGTCGACCTTGTTGGCCACGCGGGTCAGGGCGTTCTCCATGATCTTGAGGGCCTCGATGGCCTGCCAGTCCTTGGCGAACTGGTCGGACACGATCGTGACGTCCTTCTTGGCCACCAGCGGCTTGAGCGGCTTCATCTGCCCCTCGCGCAGGAGGAGCGCGTTGTTGTCCGCGGGGGAGCCGCCGATGAGCACGTAGTTGCCCTTGGGCACGTGCTTGACCGCGTACTCCGAATGCTGCTCGCCGATGCGCACGGCGTCGAAGGCGACGTAGAGGTCCACGTCCGCGTTACGGATCATCCGGTCATACGAGATCACGGGCACGCCCGCCGTGTGGGCGGAGTCGACGATGGTGGCCGCCGTCTCCGCGTTGTGGGCCACCACGATGAGCGCGTCCACGCCCTGGGTGAGCAGGTTCTCGGCCTGCTCGTTCTGCAGGGAGTCGTTGCCGTTGGCGGCCTGCACGAGGACCTTGGCCCCGTGCTCCTGCGCGTACTTCACGACCAGGTCGCGGTCGCGCTGCCAGCGCTCCTCCTTGAGGGTGTCCATGGAGAAGCCGATGGTGATGGGCTTGCCGCCCCCGCCGGGCGCGGGGCTGTTCACGGCGCCGCCCGACTCCGTGACCGGCTTGCCGCCACACGCAAAGAGGGTGAACGAGAGACAAACGGCGGCGGCGGACGCAAGGCGCATGTCGAGGGCCTCCGGTATCGGTCGTATGGCGGTGATGCGATTGTCGCCCGAGACTCTATCTCAGGGGGGGCAGGTCGTGCGACTGGACGTTGTGATCCGCCTCAGCCGGCGGACACGTTGTCGATCAGCGGATTGCCGGGAGGGAGGGCGCCGGTGAGGACGCTCACTGAGCGGATTCGGCGGCGATCCGACACTGCACTTGCGGGGCAGGAACCCCCGCCCGCGCTCCTGCTCAGAGCAAACCCGGAGCAATCCGGGGACGCAGAGCCACGGGACCCTCCGCGCCTGCCTTCACGAGGGTCCGCCGAGCCGCCAGGGGACAAACAGGGGTCGAGCCCGGGGCGGCACCGCCGCCGGCGGGACTGAGGAGGTGCGCTGTGAAGCCGCTCCACTCCGAAAAGGATCCGTCGGTCCCTACGGCCAGTCCGGCACACCCGCCCGCACCCATCGCGGCCTCCGCCGCGCCGGAGCAGGCGGGCATCCGTCTGCTCGTGGAGCGAGTACGCCTGCTGGCGTGGGCCACGGACCGTGACCTGAGCGTGACGTGGGGGGTGAAGTCGCCGTCCCTTTCCGGCCTGGAAAGCCGGCTGGCGCGCCTGCTCGCGACGGCCGACGCGCAGGTCCCGGCGGTGGCGGCGCACAAGCGGGCCCTGGCCGGCGAGGCCGCGGAGTTCGAGCTGGCCTGGCGAGGCCGTACGCTGCAGGTGCACGTCGAGCCTTTGCGCGACGGCGCGGGCGTCGTGGGAGCGGTGGCGGTGGCCTTGGACACGGTGCGGCCGGCCGCCGCGTCCGT
>QHVP01000369.1 GCA_003222295.1 Acidobacteriota bacterium
GCGGCGATAGCGTCCCCGGTCCCGTCGGAGCTGCCGTCGTCGACCACGACGACCTTGTAGGTGAGACGGCCCTCGTCCATGACCTGGCGAATGGACCGGAGCAGCGCGGGCAGGCCGGCCGCTTCGTTGTAGGCGGGCAGGACGATCAGGATCATGGCAAACGTTGCAGTATAAGGTCCGCAGTCAGGGCCTTTGGTACGAGAAGGAGACGTGGCCGCACCGGCGCGCCGGAGACGACGCGCGGGCCGTCGATGCGCTCTTTGACCTCGTAGTTCCCGGCCTTCCGCCGCTGGTCCCTCGGCTTCCACGTCGAGCACGATCAAGTCGAACGCGCGCGCGCGTATGGCCTCGATGAGATCGCGCGGCGTGCCGAGGTCGGGAATGGCGTTGATGTCGGCCAGGTTCTGGGCGTGGAGCGTCGGCGTCTTGCCCGCGCGCAGCGCGTAGAACGGGTGGAAGGGGACGAAGACTGCGCCCGGCGTGGCCCGCAGCCGGGCCACGAGGGCGTCGCCCTCGCGCCGATCGGCGGCGGTGGGGACGAGCGCGCGCGGGTCGTAGCCGAGGGGAAGAGCGAACCCGGCCGACGGCCACACATGATCGGCGGCCCAGACGAAGCCGCCCGGCGCCGTGGCGACGGACAGGGCAAGCAGCGCGGGAGCGAGCGTGGACGTGTGACGCCGGTGCACGCGCGCCGCGGCCAACGCGAGCAGGACGCCCCCGAAGAAGATCGCCGGGATGAACGCGTTCGCGTAGCCCCAGGGCGGACCGGCGCCGCGAATGGTCGCCACCATCGCGGCCGCGAACACGGCGAGCACGGCGAGCAGCGGCCCGTCGTACTCCGCTCGATGGGGCAGCTCGGGACCCGTCCGACGCGCCGCGAGCGCAAGCGGTACCAGGAGCAGCGCGGGTCCCAGGAGCAACACGACGCGCAGCGGCGCCAGGCCGTATCCCAGCCAGGGATCGAAGTCGTGCCGCTGGTGCAGGCCGAAGACGTACCTCCAGAACCAGCCGCCGGTGGCGCGCTGCAGCAGGAGTATCGCGATCACAGCGACGAGGCCCGTGGTGAGGCCGAGGATCACGGCCCTCCGGCGATGGGCGAGGAAGAGACACAGAACCGCGACCCCGATGAACGGGGCCGCCGTCTGCTTGGCCAGCAGGGACGCCGCGAGGAGGACGCCCGCGATCACGGCCGCGGGCGTGGATGCCCGCGCGCGCCAGGCCGCCCAGAGTCCCAGGGTGACCAGCCCCAGCCAGACGCTGTCGATGCGCACGAGGTCGTACCAGGCCCCGGTCGGCGCGAAGGCGGCCGCGGAGATGGCCATCCCGCCCAGGGCGAGGGTGCGCGGCACGTCCGCCTCGCGCAGGAACGCGTAGGCCGCGGCCACCGCCGCGAGGTAGCCCACGATCGAGAGGGCGCGGCCGGTGGCGTAGTCGAGCCCGACGACGAGAGAGGCGGCGGCGACGAGCGCGGGCTGCAACGGGGGATAGGCGAAGGCGACGAAGGCCAGCGACGGGGGCGCGTAGAGCGGCTGGCCCTCGCGCAGCCGGTGCGCGTGGAGGAGCATCGTGCCTTCCATCCACTCGAGGTCGTAGGGATACCCGACCCGCCGCGCGAACATCCAGAAGAGCGCGCCGAAGGCGAGGACCGATACCGCCACCAATGCCGCGGACGCGAGACGCGGCCCGCGCCCGCCCGCGGCGCTCAGGCCGTCCGCGCCGCGCGCCGGGCTTCGATCTCGCGCCGGATCGCCTCCGCGTTTCCGGGGAGGAGCCGGCGGTTGCGGCACTCGTCGAGGGCCAGCACGGTCATGTGGTCGATGGAGGCCTGGTCGCGCGACTCCGGGATGAAGTCGTCGAGGGCGGCGGTGAGGTGCGCGTCCGTGACCGCGGTCGCGCCCTCGCGCAATGCGAACCGGTAGGCGGTGGTGAGCGCGAGCTCGATGTCGCTCCCGGTGAACCCGGGCGTGCGGCGCGCGAAGGGCGTGAAGTCGCTGATGGCCGAGGCCAGCTTGTGCTTCCGGGCCACGACCTCGAAGATCTGCTTCCGCGCCACTTCGTCGGGCATGAGGATGGGGATCTTGATGTCGGTGCGCCCGGACCGGCGCATGGCGGAGTCGATGAGGTCCACGCGGTTCGTGCTGTCGATGCGCAGGACGCGGCCGCGCAGCGCGTTGTCGGCCCAGAAATTGAAGGACGAGGCGCGCATGCGCTCGGCCACGCCGGAGTCGCCGCCGCCGGAGTCGCGGTTGCCGCCCTCCGCCTGATCGGACTCGTCCACGATGACGACGACGGGGGCCAGGGCGCGGATGGCGGCGAAGGCCTTCTCCTGGTTGCGCTCGGACTGGCCCACGTACATCCCGCGCAGCGGGCGGAAGCGCACGCAGAGCATGCCGCACTCCT
>QHVP01000372.1 GCA_003222295.1 Acidobacteriota bacterium
GACTACGACCGCGGACGGCGCCTCCAACGCGAAGTCCTGGCCACGATTCGTCGCTTCCGCGCCGGCAACCGCCTGACCCGTGACGCGGTACATCGGCGGCCAACCGTTGACCGAGCGCGACGACCGCGCGCCTGACCGCCGCCGTCCGTCCTAGACGCTCCCCGTCCGCATCTGCTCCTTGAGGTAGTCCATCGTCCGCCAGCACATGGCCAGGATCGACCAGGTCGTGTTCTGCGTGCCGCCGGACACGAAGGGCGCGGCGTCCGCCATGTAGACGTTGGGCACGTCGTGCAGGCGGCACCAGCGGTCGGTGACGGACGTCTTGGCATCGTCGCCCATGCGGGCGGTGCCGATCTCGTGGATGGACCATCCGGGAGGCAGGAGCTCGCGGTCCACCTTGATGTTCTCCGCGCCCGCGGCCCGGAGCATCTCTTCGACCGAATCCCCCATGTCCTTCGCCATCTTCTTCTCGTTGTCGCCGAAGGTGTAGTCGAAGCGCAGGACGGGGATGCCCCAGGCGTCCTTCATGTCGGCGTCGAGGGAGACGCGGTTCTCCTTGCGCGGGAGCACCTCGCCGAAGCCGCCCAGGCTGATGAGGGCCGGGTAGTACTTCCGGACCGAAGACTTGAAGGCCTTGCCGAACCCGGGGAGGTCGTGGGCCATGCCCGGATACTCGTAGGCCCCGCCCCCGCCCTGGAAGTGATAGCCGCGGATGAAGTCGGGGTGCTTGTCCTTGACGTTGCGGAAGCGCGGGACGTACGGGGTGACCGGGCGCCCGTCGTCGAGCGTGGCTTCCGTCCCGATGCGCTGCGGGATGAACCCGCTGCCGCGCGGACCCATGGCGTGCTCGCTGAGGTGGCAGCCCAGGAGGCCGGAGGAATTCCCCATTCCCTGCGGATGCCGAGCCGACTTCGAGTTGAGCAGGATGCGCGTGCTGTCGAGGCAGCCCGCGCCGAGCACGACCACCTTGGCCTTGAAGTCCATCACCTCGCGCGTGTTCGCGTCGATGACGCGCACTCCCCCCGCCCGGCCCGTGGCCTCGTCGAGCACGACTTCCGACACCACCGAGTACGGCCGGATGGTGAGGTTCCCGCTGTCGCGCGCCGGATAGACGAGCGCGGTCGGCGAATGGAAATTCGCGCTGACGTCGCAGCCGCGGCCGCAGCGGCCGCGGCCCAGGCAGCGCGAGCGGTACTTGTTGTTGAGGACCCCGTCCGTGGTCACCCCCGCGCGGCCGGGAATGTAGTGGCGGCCCAGCGGCGCGATCGCGCGCTTGAACGCCACCTCGACGCAGTTGAGCTTGCTCGGGCGCTGGAAGATGCCGTCCGGGACCTGGTCCAGGCCTTCCTTGGTGCCGGAGCAGCTGAGGAGGACGTCCACCTTGTCGTAGTAGGGCGAGACGTCGGCGTACCGGATGGGCCAGTCCACGTCGTATCCGTCGAGCCGGGCCGCGTCGAACTGCAGCGGGCCGTAGCGCAGCGCCCCGCGGCCCCAGAAGTTCGTCTTGCCTCCCAGCACGCGGGCGCGCACCCAGGAATACGGCGTGCCTGTGGTCGGATGCTCCTTCTCGTTGACGACCCAGTTCCGTGTGAAGGTGTTCCCCGCGTACGAGGTCACCTTGGCGTACTTCGCCATCTGCGGGTTCGCCGCGTAGGGCCGGTCGAGGAAGCTGTACTCCGCGACCGCGATCGGCCGGTGATCGAGGGGCAAGCGGCCGCGGCGTGGCGATGCGTACGGCCACTCCATGGTCCGGTACTCCGCCTTGTGGTCGAGCATGCGGCCGGCCTCGAGCATCAGCACCTTGATGCCCGCGGTGGCGAGCTGGAAGGCGGCCATGCCGCCGGCGGCGCCGCTGCCGACCACGATCACGTCCCAGTTTCCCGATCCCGGCTTGATGGATGCGGCCAGGCTTGCAGACTGGTCCGTGATGGCGGCCAGATCGAGATCGAGCGTCTTGTCGGCGGCCATGACTACCCCTCCGCCTTCTGCCCGCAGTGCGGGCAATCCTTGCCCTCCACGGTCTGGCACCCCAGGAACTGGAGCAGGACCTTGTTCCCTTTGTACCGGAGCTCCTGGTGGATCCCGATCTCGGAGGTGTAGTACCCGTGCACGGTGGCCTGCTTCGCGGTGGCGAAGAAGATCTCCAGTGGCGTCTTGTCCACGGGGGCCGGGCCGCGGAGAGCGGGTGCCTTCTCGTTGCGGCTGGAGTCGGTCAGGACGGCCTCGAGCTGGGCCGCGTCGAGCTTGACGAACGGCTTGCCGAATCGCGCCGTCGCGGCGGCGTCGAGCGCGGCCAATCCCTCCGTCCACTGCTGGCGCCGCGTCTCGTCCGCCTCGCTGAGGAGGAGGTCGATGTAGTCGGCCACGCGCGCCTGCTTGGCGCCCGGCGAGCGCTCATCGGCGGGGATGATGGCCTCGGTCAGGGCCTCCACCGTCGCGTACTGCTCCGCGGTGAGCGCCTTGAGGCGGGGGGCGGCGCCGGTCCTCTGGATATCAGCGAAGGCGGCCAACCCTTCGTCGGACAGGAGCGGCAAGAGGGCGATCGCGCCCGCGCCGGCGGAGATCCTCTTGAGGGCGGTGCGACGAGAGACAGGGTTCCTGGTCACGGGAACAGCCATTTTACCGCGAGCCCCCGTCCCCGAAGAACGGGAAGAGCCGGCGGATCTCGTCCTTGCTCGGCTGCCGGCCGTACTCACAGATCTCGAAGGCCTCGGCGTACTTGATCGCGCTCCCGCGCTGGGGCCCGTACCATTCGGCGAGGCGCGGCCGGAAGCGATCGGCGGTGGAGGCGAAGCGCGCGGTGAAGCGATCGCGGACCTGCTTGCGGCGCGCCTCCTTTCCCGCGGCATCCGTGGGCAGCCCGCCCGTGGGCAGGTCGCAGCATCCGCCCTCGTAGAACTGCGACGGCATCGCTTCCACCACCGCGAGCTTCTTCTCGATGCGGGGTTGCGCGTGAGGGGCGGGACCTCGGGACCGAAGAAAGGCACCTGGACCATGTAGGCCGCGTCCATCACGAGCACGCCCGTGTAGCGATGGTCGGGATGGTAGTCGTTGGGCCGGTGGCTGATGACGATGTCGGCCTGCCACTCTCGGATCAGGCGCGCGATCTTGCGCCGATTCTCGAGCGTCACCATCAGCTCGCCGTCGTGGTTGTCGAGCACCTCGGTCTCGATGCCGAGGATCCGGGCCGCCTGCTGCGTTTCCGCGCGGCGGCGCAGGGCCAGCGGCCCGCCCGCGATGCCCCAGTGGCCGATGTCGCCGTTGGTGACGGCCACGCACTTGAACTTGTGCCCGGCCGCGGCCCACTTGGCGGCCACGCCGGCCGCGTCGAGCTCGCAATCGTCGGGATGGGCGCCGAACGCGATGATGCGCAGGACCGCCCCTGGCGCGAGGGGCGGCGGGGTGGCCCGCGGCGCCTGCGCGTGCCCGGAGACGGCGAACAGGGCCAGGCCGGCCGCGATGGACACGATGCATCGCGCGGCGCGCGTTCCGATTCGAGTGCCAGTCATGGCCTTCCCTCGCCTTCCTTGGTCGATCGCGGTTTCACGAGGGGCAGCCGGACGGGCCGCCCTCCCTTCCCGGCCGACAGGTCCGCGGCCAGGCAGACCTCCATCGTCTTCTGGGCGTCGAAGACGCTCAGGTGCGTCTCGCGACGGCTCCGGACCGCCTCCACCAGCTCGTCCATCTCTCCCTGGAACGGATGGTGGCTCACGTCGGCGCTGTCCGGCATCAAGCAGTCGATGCGCAGCGCGGGGCTTCCGCTGCCATATTGCGCGTCGAGCAGCTTGACCTCCGGGAACGGGTTGGCGCGGCGCAGCTCGTCCACTTCGAGAGGCTGGTCCTTGTGCCAGGTGACCAGGGTGTCGCGGACGGTCGCCTTGTCGCCCATGAGCTCGACGCCGAAGGTGTAGGGCAGCATGAAGTCGGTCGAGCTGGTGACGTGGCCGATGGCGCCCTTCTGGAGCTTCATGTTCGCGGCGATGGTGGTCGGCCACTCGTAGCCCTCGGTGAAGCGGGTGTGCAGCGCGCTCACCTCCACCGGCTCCAGCCCCGAGCACCAGCGCAGCGCGTCCACGGCATGACAGCCCGCGGCCAGGAGGTGGCTGCCGCCGCTCGACTTCTTCCGCACCCAGTCCCATCCGGAATACCAGTCCGTCACGCGCGAGAGGTACTGCACGCGGGCGAAGCGGATGCGGCCCAGCCGCCCCGATTCGCGCAGCCAGTGCACGAAGCGCAGGTACGGGTTGTAGTGGAGCTCGAAGGAGACGATGGTCCGGACCTTCGCCTTGCGCACGGCATCGCGGATGCGGACCAGCTCGCGGGTGTCGAGGCCGGTGGGCTTCTCGAGGACGAAGTGCTTGCCCGCGCGCGCGGCCGCCACCGCCTGGGCGGCGTGGAGGTGGTTGGGGGTGGTGATGGAGACGATGTCCACCTCGTCCGACTGGAGAAGGTCCTCGTAGCGCGTCGTGAACCGCGCGCCCGGCACGGCTACGCCGTAGCGGGACAGCTTCTCGCGGACCCGCGCCTCGTCCCGCCCGTGGAGAAAGCGGACCTCGGTGTGGGGGTTCTTGAGGAACGCCTTGATGTGCTCGGCCGCGCACCAGCCGATGCCGCTGATCCCGACTCCGAGGGTGCGCGACGCGCGTGTGGACGCGGCCACGCTAGTGGATCTCGCGCACGACGATGTCCTTGAACCGCATCTTTCCTTCGCCGCCGGCGTGGAGTTGGAGGGCGATGAGCCCGTCCGTGTACTTCGGGCTGGGGTCGGTGTAGTCCACGGCGGGGACGCCGTTGACCCAGGTCTGGACGTGAGGCCCACGCACGACGGCGCGGACCTCGTTCCAGCCGTCGACGACGAGCGCCTTCTCCGCCGCTTCGCTCGGCTGGACCAGCCATCCCCGTCCCGCGCTCTCGTAGAGCCCGCCCGTGTGCATGCCCGGATGGGGG
>QHVP01000371.1 GCA_003222295.1 Acidobacteriota bacterium
GTGAGAAGCCCGCCCGTGTGGTCGGAATGGTTGTGGCTGAGGACCACCTCGGGGACCCCGGCCAGATCGACCTTCAGCTCGCGCGCGTTCTCGAGCACCGTGTTGGGACGCGCCCCGGTATCGAACAGGATCCGATGCCCGTCCACCTCGACGATGGCGGCGAAGCCCCATTCCCCGATGCCCTCGTCGGCGAGCATGGTCGAAAGGATCTGGATCTTGAGGCTCTTGACGCGTGCGGAAGCCGCGGCGGGCGCGGCCGGCGTTGGCGATTGGCCGACGGAAGGCGCCACCAGTAGCAGCGCGATGACCGACAATAGAGGAATCACCGGGTGAGCCTAAGTGCGGAATGCCTGGCCGTCAACGCGCAGGCTGCGAACCGAAGATCGCCGCGGTTACGAGACCGCAGAGCACGGCGGCGCCGCGCAGCGGCGACGACGTGCGAGGGGGGTCTCAGGGGGGGGCCGCGAACACCCAGCGTGGTGACGTGTGAGTGCCCCCCTGACTTTACAAGATCTTCTTGCCCAGCAGCGACGCCAGCAGCTCCACGCCGAGCTTGGCGGTGGTGTTGCGGTGGTCGAGGACGGGGTTGACCTCCACGAACTCCGCGGAGAGCACCTTGCCCGTGTCGAACAGCATCTCCATGGCCAGGTGCGCCTCGCGATAGCTGAGCCCGCCCGGCGCGGCGGTGCCCACCCCCGGCGCATGGTCGGGGTCGATCCCGTCCAGGTCGAAGCTGACGTGCATGCCCGCGGTGCCGGCGGTGGCGCGCTTGATCGCCTCCTCCATCACCGCGCGCATGCCGCGCTCGTCGATGTCGCGCATGGTGAAGGCGCCGATCCCGGACTCGCGGATGTTCTCCTTCTCCGCCGGATCCACGTCGCGCAGTCCGACCACCGCCGCCCGCGCGCCCTCCACCATGGGGCCCTCGTCGCCGGCGAGAGAGACCAGGCTCGGCTCGCCGATACCGAGGGCGACGGCCAGGGGCATGCCGTGGATGTTCCCGCTGGGCGAGGTCTCGGGCGTGTTCATGTCGCCGTGGGCGTCGAACCAGATGAGGCCGATGCGCTCGTCCTGCTTCCGGAAATGGCGCGACACGCCGGCGATGGTGCCCATGGCGATCGAATGGTCGCCCCCGAGCACGACCGGCATCGCGCCCTGGCCGAGGGCGCGGTCGACCTCGTCGCGCACCTCCTCGCAGGTGTGGCGGATCTCCTTGAGGTACTTCAGGCGCGGATCCCCGGGATCGTGCGTCTCCTGGATGAAGACGTCGATGTCCCCGCGATCGGAGACCTCGTAGCCGAGCGAGCGCACGCGCGAATGGATCTCCGCGACGCGGAAGGCCGATGGCCCCATGTCGACGCCGCGCCGTCCGGCCCCGAGGTCCAAGGGCACTCCGATGAACCTGATCTTCTTCGCGGGCACGATCTGCGACGCTAACACGCGCTCGCGAGGGGGGTCAACGGACGCGCCCGGACGCTGATTTCGGTTAAGGTAGACACGATGGGCACGCCTCCATCGCGCAAGACGGGCCCGGTCGCCGTCCCCACCGCCGAGCCGTCGGTCGACATCGTCCCGATCCTCGTGTCGCGCAAGCTGCTGACGGCCGAGCAAGCGGAGCGGGTGCGGCGGTCGACGCGCATGAACACCGCCCAGACCGCGGAGCAGGCCATCGTGCAGCTCGGCTTCGCGAACGAGGTGCAGATCGCGCAGACGATCGCGGCGCACTCCGGCCTCACCTACGTCAAGATCAACCCGCTCGACCTGGACCTCGACGTCGTCACCAAGGGCATCGCGGGGCCCTTCGCCCGCAAGCACGGCCTGGTGGCCATCAGCAAGACGACGGACAAGATCACCGTCGCCGTCTACGACCCCTTCGCGCCCTTCCCCGCCGAGGACATCAAGCGCGTGACCGGCCTCGACGTCGAGAAGGTCGTGGCCACGCGCAGCGACGTCGAGACGATCAACCGCGGTTTCTACGACCTCAAGGCCAGCCTCACGACGGCGGAGAAGCAGCTCACCGCCGGCCGCATCTCGAACGTCGACCTCGGCAACCAGGAATACCTTTCCGGGGAGTCGAAGGAGCTCGATCCGGCGGCGGCGCCCGTGGTCAAGGCCCTCGACCACATCCTGAGCTACGCCTTCGAGCAGCGCGCGTCCGACATCCACTTCGAGCCCAAGCGCGACCTCACCCTCGTGCGCCTGCGCATCGACGGGATCCTGCACGACGTGCACCTCATCCCCAAGATCGTCTACCAGGCGGTGGTGTCACGCATCAAGCTCCTCTCGGGGGCCAACCTGGCGGAGAAGCGCCGGCCCCAGGACGGTCGCATCAAGCGCGAGCAGGGTGGGCGCGAGATCGAGTTGCGCGTCTCCACCATGCCCACCGCGTTCGGCGAGAAGGCCGTGCTGCGCATCTTCGATCCGGACATCCTCTTGAAGGGCGTGGACGAGCTGGGCCTGAGCGGCCACGACGTGCCCAAGTTCCACGACTTCCTGGCCCGGCCCACCGGGATCATCCTCGTCACCGGTCCCACCGGCAGCGGCAAGACCACCACCCTGTACTCCGTGCTCAAGCACCTCTCCAAGCCGGAGGTGAACATCATCACCATCGAGGACCCGATCGAGATGGTGTTCGAGGACTTCAACCAGGTCGCGGTGCGGCCGCAGATCGACGTGACGTTCGCCTCCGCCCTCCGCACCGTGCTCCGGCAGGACCCCGACATCATCATGGTGGGCGAGATCCGGGACACGGAAGCGGCGGAGCAGGCGGTGCAGGCGGCCCTCACCGGCCACCTCGTCCTCTCCACTCTCCACACCAACGACGCGCCTTCCTCGATCACGCGCCTCCTCGACCTCGGCATCCCCCACTTCCTGATCACGTCGACCCTCATCGGCATCCTCGCCCAGCGCCTGGTGCGCGAGATCTGCCCGCATTGCACC
>QHVP01000370.1 GCA_003222295.1 Acidobacteriota bacterium
GCGAACGGTGGCGTCCCACCCCGCGCTGACCGCGTAACGGCCGTCCGGCCCGAAGGCGCAGGCGCTCACCTGTGATTGGTGGCCTTCCAGCACGTGCAGCGCGCGCCCGCCGGGCAGGTCCCAGAGGCGCAGCGTCTGGTCCGAGCTGGCACTGAGGAGCGACCTCCCGTCGGGGGCCACGGAGACGCCGTTGACGTAGTCGGTATGGCCCTGGAGCACGCGCGGGCTGGCACCATCCGCCAGCGGCCAGAGGCGGAGGGTGCGGTCCCAGCTCGCGGAGACTCCCCGGCGCGCGTCGGGCGTGATGGCCACCGCGGAGACGGTGGCCCCGTGCCCGTCGTGCGCCGCGATGGCCGTGCGCGCGGCGAGGTCCCACACGCGTACCTGACCCGTCAGGTCTCCGGACAAGGCGCGCGTCCCGTCCGCGCTCACCCCGACCGCCACGACCGGGTCGCGATGGCCCTCGAGCGCGGCCAGCTCCCAGGCGGACTCGAGGCCCTTGCGCGGGAGGAGCGACGTCACGTCGTCCCAGAGGTGGAGCGCCTCCGGCGAGCGCTCGTGCCCGGGGACGAAGCGCGCCTCGCGCGCCAGCTTCACGGCCGTGGCGAGGTCGCCCCGGGTGAGCGATTGGCGCGCCTCCTCGAGGCGCTGGCGGAAGGCGGCGTCGCGCTGCTGCACGTCCGAGACGGACACCGGCCGCGCGACCGCGTAGGGCGGACGCCGCCAGGCGCCGTCGAGGCGCAGGCCGTGGATGGACTTGCCGCAGGAGACCCAGAGGGTGGGGGCGTCGCGCACGCCCGCGGCCGCGATGATCGGCGCTTCCAGGCGGACGAGGGCCTTGAAGCGCCCGCGTGCGAGGTGCCAGACCCGCACGCTGCGGTCCTGGGCGGTGGCGGCGCACCATTGCCCATCGCCGGAGACGGCGACGGCGGTCACCGGAAGCGAGGCGCCCATCAGCACGCGTGCGGCCTGTCCGGTCGAGGTCGCCCATTGCCGTACCGTGCGATCCTCGCCGCCGGACACGAGGACCGCCCCGTCCGCGCTGAGGGCCACGCCGGACACGCGTCCGCGATGGCCTTCGAGCGTCGCGCGCGGCCGTCCGCGGGCGACGTCCCAGATCCGCACCGTCCCGTCCAGCCCGCCCGACGCGGCCAGGGCGCCGTCGTCGCTGATGGCCACACAGGTGACGGCCTCCGTGTGACCTTCCAAGGCCGGCAACGCCCGCCCGCTGCCCAGCTCCCAGATCCTGACCACGCGGTCCGAGCTGCCACCGACAGCGAGCCGTCCATCGCGGCTGATGGCGAGGGCAGTGGCGACACCCGGGTGGCGCTGCATCGCGCGCACGACGCGTCCAGTGGAGAGATCGCAGAGCTGGGGTGGCGCGCCTTCGCCGCCCATGAGGACGGTGCGGCCATCCGGCGCCGCCGCCACGCAGCGGATGCGCAGCTCGGGCACGGTGAGGCCGGGCTCGGTGTGCGCCGAACCCACCGTCCATGTGCGCAGCGTGGAGGTGCCGGTGGCGGCGAGTATGCGGCGGCCGTCCGGAGTCACCGCCAGCGCCATCGCGTTGTCCGTCAGGTCCTTGAGGACGGCGATCCGCTCGTGACCGGGAACGAAGCGCACGATGGCGGCGGCGCTTTCGCGGGGCAGCTCGGGGTGACGCGTGGAGCGCTCTCCATAGACGCGCTGCGCTTCGTCCGCCTGTCCCATGGCCAGGTACGCGCGCGTGAGGGCGGCCACGTCGACGGGTTGCTCGTCCGTCGAGCGCATCACCTCCACGAGGCAGGCGGCGGCTTCCTTCCACCCCGCGACGTCCCCGGTGGCCGTGGCCTGCGCGCCCAGGGCGAGCGCCCGGTCGCGTTGCAGCTCCGGGCCGGGCGCGGCCGTCTTGTCCGCCGCGGCCGCGAGCGTGGACACCGCCCGCTTGTACTCGCCGAGCCCGAGGTGGATCGCGCCCAGCAGCTGCAGTCCCCGCGCCGATCCGCCCGCCGCACGCTGGGCTTCTTCGACGCGCGCCACGAGGTCGGTGTCGCCGGCGCGGCCCTGCATCCAGGCATGGAGCGCCTGGTTGTACGTCGATTCGAGGTGCTGCGGCTCCGCCGCCAGCGCCTTGGTCCACAGCGCGTCCGGGTCGCCGCGGCCGAGGTCGAGGAGCGAGACCGCGCGGTTGTTGAGCGTGGCCGCGGTCTGACGGCCGGCCGTCGGCTTCGTCCGGGGATAGGGCCGTCCGGTTTCCCCCTCGTAGACGGCGATGAGCGCATCCGCCGCTTCCGCCATGGTGTGGGGGCGGCCCTCCGGCTCCGTCGTGAAGCAGCGGCGCAACAGCGCGATCACGGCCGGCGGTATGGGAGGGAGGCCGGCGGGCGGCTCTTCGACCACCGCTTCCTCGAGCACCTTGGACGCGGCCGGGCCCACTTGCCAGGTCCGCTGGCCGAGGAAGGCCTCCAGCACGGACAACCCCCAGCTCCAGACGTCGGTGCGGCGGCTGAGAGGCTTGCCCGCCCATTGCTCGGGCGACATGTACGCGGGCGTTCCTCCGCCTCCGCCCGCGGCCAGGGCCGTGGTGTCGCCGCTGCCGAAGGCCACCGGCGCGGGCGCGATGCGCGCGCCGGCCAGGCCGAAGTCCGTCACCTTGGCCACGCCCTCCGCGGTCATCATCACGTTCGCGGGCTTCACGTCGCGATGGACGAGCCCCTGCTCGTGCGCGTCGTGCAGGCCCCACGCGAATTGGACGGCCGCGTCGAGGATCGTGTCCAGCGTGAGGAGGCGGCGCGTACGGATCGCGTCGCCGAGGGTCCCCCCGTCCACGTATTCCGCAAAGACGCGCGGGATTCCTTCCAGCCGCCGCACGTAGTAGCACGACACCATGTGCGGGTGGAGCGGGAGGTTCACCCACGTCTCGGCCTCGCGCTCGAACGCTTCGACGCCGCCGGCGGCATCCAGCGCCTGCTTGAGCGGGACCTTGACCGCGAGGTCGACGCCCCAGCCGCGATGGTGGACACGGTAGACGCGGCCCATGCCGCCCTGCCCGAGGAGGCCCGCGACCTCGTACAGGCCGAGCACGACGTCGCCCGTCTTCCATTCCCTCGGCCCTCCCGCGGGTGGCGCGGCTTCGACGACCGTCGGCACCGGGGCACCGGGCGGCGGGGGCGCCGCCTCCGGCAGGGTGGGAACGGGCGCACCGGGCCGCCGCAGCGAAGGCGCGGCCACGGTGGGCGCCGGACCCTCGGCGGGCGCGGGCCGCGAAGGTTCGGCCACGGTCAGGGCCGGCGCCGTGGCCGGGACGAGGAAGCTCATCCCGCATTGCGAGCAGCGCACGGTCCTGCCGGCGATGCGCGCGGGCGCGTTTCCCGTCTTGTGGCAGCTCGGGCAGGTGATGCGAAGGGTGGCGGCTTCGGCCATCAGAGCGCCTTGCGCAGGGCGTCGCGGAATTCGGTGGCGGAAGAATAGCGACGGGCGAGGTCGTCGTCCACGGCGCGGTCGACGACCTCGGCCAGAGCGGCGGGGATCTGCGGCTTGCGGTCGCGGATCGGCACCACGTTGCCCCCGAGCACGACCGCGAGCGGATCCTTGGCCGCCTGGAAATCGCGCACGTAGCGCAAGGTGAGCATGTAGTAGACCGTCGCCCCCATGCTCCAGACGTCGCTCGCCGGCCGGAGCAGCCGGAAGTTCGTGAGCTGCTCGCGGGGCATGAACTGCAGCGTCCCCGCCGCGAAGCCGGTGGCGGTCATGCCGCTCAGGCCCGCCTGCTGGAAGCTCTTGGCCAGGCCGAAGTCCGTCAGCTTGGCCACCGTCATCTCCGCGTCCGTGAGGAGGATGTTCTCGGGCTTGATGTCGCGGTGGATGAAACCCTGGTCGTGGGCGAAGCTGAGCCCCTCGAGCGCCTGCTGGGCGAGGCGCATGGCCACTTCGAGGTCCAGAGGCTGCTGGCGCTTCAGGAGGGCGCCGGACAGGCTGCCGCCCGCGCAGTACTCCATCGCGAAGTAGAAGACGTCTCCCTGCGAGCCGTGAGCGTGCATGGTGACCACGTTGGGATGGCGGAGGCTTCCCGTCACCGCGATCTCGCGGTCGAACACTTCACGCGCGTGCGCGTCCACCGCGGCCTCGGGACGCATGAGCTTCAGGGCGAAGGTGGCGCCGTCGGAAAGGCGCGTGGCCAGATGGACGACGCCCATTCCGCCGCGTCCGAGCAGCGGGCCCAGCGCATAACCGGCCACCGTCGCCTGCGGCCCCGTCTTGGAGGAGTCCGCGACCTCGATGAGGAGGTCGAGCGGAGAAGGGTCGCGCACGGGCGGCGTCGGCGGCGGCACCAGCGCCGTGACCCCGTCGATGCGGACGTTGATCACGGTCGCGCCGACGCGGATGAGGTCGCCGTCCCGGAGGTCTACCTGCGGCCAGGGCTGCTGGGCCGCCTGCTCCGGGCTGAGGTGCTTCTCGCGTCCCCCGTGCTTCCGTCCGTTCACGTAGGTGCCGTTGAGGCTGCCCAGGTCGCGCAGGCGCGCGGCCGGCGGGTTCACCTCGAGGAGGAAGTGATGGCGCGAGGCCGTGGCGTCGTCCGGGGCCAGCTCGGCGTGGCAGTCGGGCGCGCGGCCAAAGAGGAACGTGTCGTGGCCGTCGAACTCGAAGTGCTTCCCCTGGATCGGGCCCGCCACGACGTCCAGGCAGACGCGAGCGGGCATGGGCGTGCGGGATTATAGGCTCGAACCATCGGGAGTCTCCCCGAGGGCCCGGCGGCGTGATCTGGATCGCTCGGATCGGACCACCGGTATCCCATCGGGACCGCCTCGTGTTCGCCGGTGATCGCCGCGCGCTCGATTGGCCATCTCGAGGAAGACGACGTGGGTGAGCTCAGCGTTGAGGCTCGACACTTGCGGAGCAAATTGCGAGTCGAAAAAAAATCCCTCTGGGTCAGGACACTAAGGGCTTGCGCGCTTCGTGAGCTGGTTCTCGACCGGCCCCAGGGTGCGCGCGTGCTCGGCCGCGATCCGGCGGAGGGCGGCGATGACGTCGGGATGGCGCGCGGCCACGTCGAATCGCTCGCCCGGATCCTCGTCCAGGTTGAAGAGCAGGGGCGGATCGTGCGCGACTTCCGGATCGGGACCGTATTCCGACTTCGTGAAGAAGTGCGCCTTGTACGGCCCATGCCGGAGCGCGTAGACCTTCGGCCCCCGGTAGTAGAGGACGTCCTGGCGTGGACTGGGCTCGCCGCGCAGGAGCGTGCCGCTGAGGTCGACGCCGTCCAGGATCCGGTCGCGCGGCGCGGGCGCGCCCGCCAGCGCGCACAGGGTGGGCAGCAGGTCCATGGTCGCGCCCATGTCCGCCACCACCGCGGGCACCACGTGGCCCGGCCACCGGAAGATCGTGGGCACGCGCATCCCGCCCTCGAAGGTCGCGCCCTTGGCCCCGCGCAGCGGGCCCGCGGATCCGCCTTGCTCGTCGAACAGCGACCAGGGCCCGTTGTCGCTGGAGAACACGACCAGGGTCTGCTCGTCGAGAGAGAGGGCGCGCAGCGTGTCCAGCACCTGGCCCACGCTCCAGTCGATCTCCTCGATGACGTCTCCGTACCGCCCGCGCCGGCTCTTGCCCGCGAACTCCGGCGAGGCGAAGAGCGGCATGTGCGGCATCGTGTGCGCCAGGTAGAGGAAGAAGGGCCGGGAGGCGTTCTCCCGGATGAAGCGCGTGGCCTCCTCGGTGTAGCGGCGCGTGATCGAAGATTGATCGGCCGGCCGCTCCGCCACCTTGTCATCGCGCAGGACGGGCACGTTCCAGTACTCGGGGCGCGGGTTCATCATCCGCTCGCGCTTTTTCGGGTCTTCGCCGCCGAACGAGGCGCCGGGGACCGGGATCATCTCCATGTCGTTCGAGTAGGGGATCCCGAAGTAGTGATCGAAGCCGTGCGCGGTGGGCAGGAACGGAGGCAGGTGCCCGAGGTGCCACTTGCCGATGGCCGTGGTCGCGTAGCCGCGGGCCCGGAGGATCTCCGCGATCGTGATCTCGGACGCGGGCAGGCCGCCCGTGGAATCCGGATAGAAGACACGCCGCTCGTCGTCGACGGGGTTGAGGCCGGAGCGGATGGCCAGCCGTCCGGTGAGGAGGGCGGCGCGGCTGGGCGTGCAGACGGACTCGCCCACGTAGAAGCTCGTCCACTTCTGGCCCTCCGCCGCCATGCGATCGAGGCGCGGGGTCCGGATGGTGGGGTTGCCGAACACGCCGAGGTCGCCCCACCCCATGTCGTCGGCCAGGATGATCACGACGTTGGGCGGGCGGGCGGGCGGCACGGCGGCGAGAGGAGCGACCAGGCCGAGGCCGGCCACTGCGAGCGCAGCCGCCAACTTGGGCACGCGGGGGGTGCGCATCGGCGAGGCTCCTACTTGTTGGGGACCCGGATCGAGCGGAGGGGCGCGCGTGACACCGGGCGGCGCGACCGCGGCCGCTCGCGCCACTCTTCGGGGGTCAGCGCGCTGACCTGGCCCGCGACCTCGACCACGCCGTAGCGCACGTGCGCGCGCATGGCCGCGTCCGCGCGCTCGGCGTTGCCGGAGATGAGGGCCTCGACCAGGTTGCTGTGGAACCCGGGCGGGAGCGGCGTGCGGCGGCCGGCCACGTCGAAGAGCCAGTTCAGGATGAGGACGTGGTTGCGCTCGATCATGCGCTGCAGGAGCGCGCTGCCCGCGTGCTCGGCGATGCGCATGTGCAGCTCCACGTGCCGGCTGTGCACGGAGAAGCGGAAGGCGGGATCGTTGCCGTCCTCCGCCATCCGGTCGAAGAGCGCATCGACCTGCTTGCCCAGGCGGACCAGCTCCTGGCGATTGGCGGGAGTGGCCCTCTCCGCGAACAGGCGCGCCGACTGCGTCTCCAGCGCTTCCCGCAGCTCGTACAGCTCGCGCACGTCCTTCTCGCTGGGGACGCGCACGCGGGTGCCCGCGCGCGCGCGGCTCTCCACGAGGCCGTCGCCCTCGAGGCGGCGCAGCGCATCCGTGACGGGGAGGACGCTCATCCCGAGCTGTCGGGCCAGGCGCCGGCGGGACAGCGGTGTCCCGGGCCGCAACTGGCCGCGCAAGATCTCGTCGCGGACGGCGTGATAAGCCTTGTCGGAAAGGCTGACCGACGCTCCCGATGCCATGGGTGGATCGCCCCCCGGGCAAGGTTGGCAAAGGCGGACGGCGAAGTCAAAGGGGCCGGTAATGCGGATAGGATCATCTCCCATGACCCGAAGCGCGATGGCCCTGCCGTGCCTCGCCCTCGTCGGACTCCTCGCGGCCGCGGCCGCCGGTCCGCGTCTGAGGGCGGAAGGGAGCCCGCCGATGGCGGACGTCCGTTTCGTGACCCTCGATCCCGGCCACTTCCACGCCGCCCTGGTGCAGAAGGAGATGTATCCGGGCGTCTCCAAGGTGGTCCACGTCTACGCGCCGCTCGGTCCGGACCTCATCGACCATCTCGCGCGCGTGTCCCGCTTCAACCAGCGCGCGGACAACCCGACGAGCTGGGAGCTGCAGGTCCACGCCACGCCCGACTTCCTGTCCCAGATGCTGCGCGACCGCGCGGGCAACGCGGTGGTCCTCTCCGGGCGCAACCGCGGCAAGATCGACCGCGTCCAGTCCTCGCTGGACGCCGGGTTCAACGCGCTGGTGGACAAGCCCTGGATCCTCGAGGCGGCCGACCTGCCCAAGCTCGAGCGCGCGCTCGACACCGCGGAGGCGCGCAAGCTGGTCGCGCTCGACATCATGACCGAGCGCCACGAGATCACGAGCGAGCTGCAGAGGGAGCTCGTCAACGATCCGGCCACGTTCGGGACCCTCGTGCGCGGCACGGAGGCCGATCCCGGCGTCTACATGGAGAGCGTGCACAACCTGATGAAGGTGGTGGCGGGGGCGCCCAACATCCGCCCCACCTGGTTCTTCGACACCGAGGAGCAGGGCGAGGGGCTCAACGACATCGGCACCCACCTGGTCGACCTCGTGCAGTGGACCCTGTTCCCGGACCAGGCCCTCGACTACCGCAAGGACGTGCGCGTGCAGAGCGCGCAGCGCTGGCCCACCATGATCCCGCGCGATCAGTTCCGGCGGGTGACCGGCCAGGAGATCCCCGCCGCCCTGTCCCCGCACGTCAAGGACGACGCGCTCGAGTACGCGGGCGACTCGCACTTCGCGTACTACCGCGGGACGCGCGCGAGGGTCGAGGTGCGGCAGGGCGCGGCCGAGAAGCATCGGCCGGAGCTCTACGTCGTCCCCAACGCCCCCGCCGACAAGGCCGCCCTGCTCGCTGCCGTACAGAAGAAGATGGCGGCCCTGCAGACCGCGCACCCCGGGGTGGGCGTGGAGGACCTCGGCCCGGAGCTCCGGATCACCATCCCCGATCGCCTGCGCATCGGGCACGAGGATCACTTCGCCCAGGTGACCCAACGATTCCTGCGCTACGTGCGCGGCCGATCGACCCTGCCCGCCTGGGAGCGGCCGAACATGCTCGCCAAGTACTACGTGACCACGGAGGGCACGGCCCTGGCCCGGCGGGCGCCGCCCCGCGTCGCGGAGCGCCGCGCGCCGAAGTGAGGGGCGGCGGAGCGCGCGCTCACGGTGGAGGCGCGTCCCGGAACACCTCGTAGATCCGGTCGCCGTCCGGAAGGGCCGCGACCAGGTGGTAGGTGCGTGAGCGCTCGAAAGCCGCGGCCACGTCCTCCAGATGGCGTATCCGGCCCGTGGGCAGGATCACGTACCGCACGGGGAAGCGGCCCACGAGGTACGGCGTGGGGCGCTCGGTGTCGGCATCCGCGGGCACACCCTCCATCCAATGGTTCTGGATGTAGCGGTCGAGCGTGAGCGTCTGCAGCGGGGCGAACGCCCCCGCGCCGTTCAGTACGGGCCGCCCGTGGCGCGCCGCCCAGAGGACGGTCTGCGGCGCGAAGAGCGGGACCTCGAGGATGGGCCCGGGCGGCAGCGATTCCAGACGCTGGTAGGCGGGCGGAAGGCCGGCCGGGATGGCCACGACATCGGGCGGCGGGCTGAGTGTCTCCATCACGGCAAGGGCGAGGATGACCGGACCGG
>QHVP01000373.1 GCA_003222295.1 Acidobacteriota bacterium
GTACCCAGCATCGGGTTGGTCGCCAGCCCCTTGTCCACGCCGACCTTCGCCCACGCGAGCGCGGTGTCGAGTCGCTCGTCCGGACTCTCCACGGAGAGCGTGCGCTCCTGCAGCGCGCGGTAGTAGGCGACGTTCGATTCGTACAGGGGACGCGCGCGGGCGAGCAGGCGGTCGTAGGTCTCCTTGGCCTTGTCACGGCCTTCCACGCTGCCCGCGATCACGATGGGAAGGAAGTGCAGACGCAGCGTTTCCGGCGGCAGCTCGACGACGAACCGCAGGGGCACGTCGCGCGGTTCCTCCTGGTACGGCATGAGGGAGAGGTCGCGGGCGCCGGGGGAGCCGATGACGGCCGCGAAGCGTTTCGTCTCCTCGGTCAGGCTGTAGACCTGATCCTTCTCGTCCCAGCCGACGTTGTTGGTCATCAGCCCCGCGGGCCACATCAGCTTCAGCCGGGGCCGGAACGATCCGATCACGGTCAGCGGCAGCACGCTGTCGACGTCGAGGAGCATCACCACTCCCGGCTCGTCGAGGGGCGCGAAGATCGTCTGCCGGACCGTGAAGCCCGCGTGCGAGTAGGTGAAGGTCGTGGCCTCGGGCCGCACCGCGATCCCGGTCGCGATCTGCGCTCCGTCGATCTCGAGCGGGTACCCTTGTAACTGAAATGACAGTTTGAAGTCGTCGATCAGCTTGAGCGGATATGCCCAGGCCTCGAGGGCCCGGTTCTCATATCCGAAGATGGCCGCGCGGCGCCCGACCACGTCGAAGAACTTGCCCGACTCCGTGTGGCGCGCGAGCTCGAGCCCGCTCCGCGGCAAGTCAAAGCGAGGCACGGCGTCATCCCGGGGCGGCGCGGCGCCCGCACCGGAATCGAAGGCGGGAAGGGCGGCCAGAGCCACGGTCAATATCGCGCGCGCGGCCCCGGTCTTGTTCACCGTCACCTCCTCGGAGCGGGCAGGTTAGGCCGGCCCGCACGGAGCGGTCAAGCCGTGCAAAACGGAAATCCGAATCCACGAAAGCGCAAGAAATTGCTTGATGCGGCGCGTATTTCCTACGCCTGGGTCTTGTTCAAATGCCTTGACGAGCGCTTTCAGGCCGCGTACGATCCCGTCCACTTTCCCGACTCTCCATGGTTGCCTTCCCGGTTCACACGGACTTTCTCCCTTCAGTCGCCGACCTGTTTCCTCGCCCATTCGTGCCCACGTCGTGTCCCATCAATAGAAGGAGGGACTTCATGAGGCTTCGGATCGTTTCGAAGCGGCTCCTGCTCGCTTTCGTCGCCGTGGCAGTGGCCGCTCTGGCCCTGCCCACGCCGGCGCGCGCCCAGGCCGTTTATGGCAGCATCGCGGGGACGATCGAGGATTCCACCGGCGCCGCGCTGCCGGGCGTGAACGTGACGATCACCAGCGTCGAGCGCAAGACCGCCGACACCGTCGTCACCAACGGGTCGGGAATCTACACGAAGGACCGCCTGCTCCCGGGCACCTACACGGTGAAGGCCGAGCTCAGCGGCTTCCGGCCCGCCGTGGTCTCCTCGGTCAAGGTCAACGTCGACACGCAGACCAAGATCGACCTCAAGCTCGACGTGGGCCAGATGACGGAGGCGGTCGAGGTCACGGCGACGCAGGGCCAGCTCCTCAAGACCGACCGCGCGGACGTGGCCACGGTGTTCGAGGCGCGCGAGATCACGGACCTCCCCGTGATCGACAGGAACTTCACCAAGTTCATCCTGCTCACGCCGGGCACACAGCAGCAGTCGTGGGGCCACGCCGCCAGCGAGAACCCCCAGGGATCGGCCCAGACCCAGGTCAACGGCCAGACCTTCGCGGGAACGGGCTATCAGCTCGACGGCACCGAGAACCGTGACCCGATCCTCGGCATCATCGTCATCAACCCGAACCTGGAAGCGATCGGCGAGACCAAGATCACCTCCCAGAACTACGATGCCGAGTTCGGCCAAGCCATCGCCGGCGTCGTCTCCGTGCAGACCAAGTCGGGGACGAACGCGTTCCATGGCAGCGCGTTCGAGTTCCTGCAGCGGGACAAATTCCGGGCCCGCAACCCGTTCAACGAGCCGGACGTCGTGAATCCCCTCACCGGCCGCGTGCTGCCCCAGACCAAGCGCGACCAGTTCGGCGGCTCCGTCGGTGGACCGATCGTCAAGAACAGCTGGTTCTTCTTCGGCGACTACCAGGGCACGCGCAGCAACCAGGGCGGCTCGAAGCTGCTCACGGTCCCGACGGCCCTGGCCCGCACGGGCAACCTCAGCGAGTACGGGATCAACATCTTCGATCCCGCCAGCGGCGCCACGCCGGCGCAGCGCGCGCAGTTCCCGGGCAACGTCATCCCCGGCAGCCGCCTCTCGCCCCAGGCCCAGCGCGTCCTCGCCCTCATCCCGGCGCCGAACCGTCCCGGGATCCGCGACAACTACGTCGCCCAGGGATCGGAGAAGTTCAACAGCGACAGCGCGGACGTCCGGCTGGACGGCCGGCTGAGCTCGAGCCTGAACACGTTCGTCCGCTACAGCTACGCCCGCTTCGACCTCATCGGACCCACCGCATTCGGAACGGGAGGGGGCTCGGAGCTCGTCAGCCTGGGTGGCAATTCGAAGGTGCGCAACCACAGCGTGGCCGCGGGCATGGACTACACGCTCAACTCCAAGACCGTGCTCGACGTCCGCTTCGGCTTCTTCAAGTACGGCGTGGACGTGCTGCCCTTCGACTTCGGGACCACGCCCGCCAAGGACGCCGGCATCCCCGGCCTCAACCTCGACGCTTTCAGCTCGGGGCTGCCCGCGATCTTCCTGCGCGGAGGCACGGCCGACATCAACTCCGGCTCCGGCCTCGGCGCCAACCGTTGCAACTGCCCGCTGGCCGAGCACGAGAAGCAGGGCCAGATCGTATCGAACCTCACGCGGCTGGCCGGCAACCACACTCTCAAGTTCGGCGTCGACATCCGCCGGGCCTACAACCTGCGCGTGCCCAGCGACTCACATCGCTCGGGTGAGCTGACCTTCAACGAGCAGGGCACGGCGGGACCGAGCGGCGGCGGCCTCGGGGTCGCGACCTTCCTGCTCGGCAACGTGACCAGCATGCGGCGCTACGTCAGCCCCAACACCAACGCCCGCGAGCGGCAGTGGCGGCAGTTCTACTACGTGCAGGACACGTGGCGCGCCACCCCGAAGCTCACCCTCAACTACGGCATCAGGGCCGACATCATCAACCCGCAGACCGTGAACGAAGCCGGCAACGGAGGCTGGCTGGACATCGCCACCGGTGAGATCCGCGTGGGCGGCGTCGGCGACATCGACCTCGCCGGCAACGTCAAGAACCACGTCAACTGGGCCCCGCGTCTCGGCGCGACCTACCAGATCAACCCCAAGACCGTCATCCGCGCCGGTTACGGGCGGAGCTACGACATCGGCGTGTTCGGGTCCACCTTCGGCCACAGCGTCACCCAGAACCTCCCCGTGCTGGCGGTGCAGGAGCTGAATCCGTCGAACAACTTCCAGAGCGTGTTCAACCTCGCCCAGGGGCCTTCTGCGCCGGTGTTTCCGAGCGGGCATCTTCGCACGCCTGCTGCCGGACGAGCAGCACCTCTCGCACGTGGACGCCTACAACGTCACCCTCCAGCGTGAGCTGACGAGCACGGTCTCCGCCGAGATCGCCTACGTCGGAAACGCGGGCCGTGGCTTCATCGGTGACGGTCCCGCCAACAACATGAACCAGCCCACCATCGTTGGCTTCGGCACGCTGTCCCAGGACCAGCGCAAGCCGTTCTTCGCCTGCGGCGTGAAGACCGACCCCGACGCCAGCAATTCCGCCCAGGGACTGTGCGGCAACTACGGCTGGACGCAGGGCATCGACTACTTCAGCAACACGGGGAAGAGCCGATACAACGCTCTGCAGACCAAGCTGACCAAGCGCTTCTCCAGGGGCTACTCGCTGCTGGCCCACTACACGTTCCAGAGCCACAAGAACAACGACGGCGGCTACTTCTTCATCGACCCCAGTGTGAACTACGGCCCCGCCGACTTCATCCGCAAGCACGTGTTCGTGCTGGCGGGAACGGCCGAGCTGCCGTTCGCGAAGGGGAATACCGCGACGCGGGCCAGGATCGCGATACCGGCCCCAACCGGCCGAACCTCATCGGCGATCCGCAGCTCGGCTCGGGGAACGGCCTCACGTCGCCGTACTTCAACGTGACTCCGATCGGGTCCTCCGGCAGCGCGTTCGGACGGCCGGCCAAGGGCACGTTTGGCGACCTCGGCCGCAACGAATTGCGCGGGCCCGGCTTCTGGAACGTGGACGCCTCGCTCTTCAAGAAGTTCAAGATCACCGAGCAGAGCAACGTCGAGCTGCGCGTCGAAGCCCA
>QHVP01000374.1 GCA_003222295.1 Acidobacteriota bacterium
GAGATCGGAAGGTGGGGGGCGACCTACGCGCGAGTCAGAGCCGCCACCATGGCCGTCGGGCGGGGTCGGTCCCCCTATGTCTATAGTAACTACCATAGTAGGACGACAGGGAGTGCGCGTCCCCGTTGAAGACGAGGCCGAGGAGCTTCGCCTTGTCCATCTCGCTGAGAGTCTCTCCCACCAGCCGCCGCGGGGTCTTGTTCGCGGCCACCACGAGCAGGAATCCGTCGACCAGCGCCTCCAGGAGGCGCGAGTCGGGCACCAGCAGGAACGGGGGCGTGTCCACCACGACGTGGTCGTATTCCTCCCGCGCCTCCGCCAGCAGCGCGCCCAGGCGCGGCGACTGGAGGAGCTCGTAGGGCAGCGCGGAAGCGACGCCTCCACCAGCCCCGGGCCCTCGTCGCGCCCGTGGCCGAGCGATGAAGCCACCGACGGACGGCGCAGGTCGACGTCGGCCAGGAGCACGCGCGCCCCCGCGCGCTGGGCCATGGCCGCGGCCAGGTTCACGGCGGTCGTGGTCTTGCCGTCCTCCGCGGCCGGGCTGGTGACCGCTATGACCTTGAGGCGCCCGTCCTTGTTCATCTGTTCGACGGTGTGGTGCAGCAGCCGGTATTGCTCCGCCTCGAAGCTGGAGGGGCGGGTCAGGCTCACGAAATGCTCGTTCATCCCCTCCGGCGGGCGGAGCTCGGAGACGGCCGTGTCCGCCGGCGCCACGGGAGCGAGGGTGACCGCTTCCGACCCGTTGCCCGCCCCGCGCCGTTTCAGGCTCGGCTCCTTCCGAGCATGCGGACCATCTGGTCGTTTCCCCGGGCCACGGCGCGAGCACCGTTGAAGATGAGGCCGAGCCCGACGAGGACACAGACCCAGCACCGGCACGCGAGTGAAGGCACGGAGGTCCTCCACGGCGTGGAACGACGCGTCCACCTGCTCGGCGCCGAGCGCGGTCGCGAGCGCGAGGGCGAGGGCGGCGGCCAGGCCGACCACCACGATGCGGAACCGATCGGGCGCGACCGGTTCCCTCGGCACGGGAGCGGGATCGAGGACGCGCAGGCGCGCCGTCGCATCACTGCCGGTCGCCTTGAGTTGCGCCTCCTCGTAGCGCTTGAGGAGCGAGTTGTAGAGGTCGCGCGTCGTCTGGTCGTCGCGGGACAGCCGCTGGAACTCCTTCTCCTGCTCCGGCGCGCCCTGGATGCGCCGATAATACTCGGCGATCTCGGCGCGCAAGCCGTCTTCCTCCTGCTTGAGCGACTTGATCTCCTGCTCGGTCTCGCGCAGGGCGTCCCGGATCCTGGCCATGGGCGCGCTGGCATACGCTCCCTCGTCCGGCGTCGGGGCGCCCGCGCCCCGCGACTCCGTTATCTGGCGCTCCAGCACCGCGATCTCGCCCTGGAGGCGGATGACGTCCGGGTACTTCTCGCTGTAACGCAACCGGAGCTGCTCGAGGTCCCGCTTGAGCTTGGCCAGCCGCGCCGCCGCCGCGTCCGGCTCTCCCGCGCCATGAGGGTCCGCCTCCGCGAGCTGCTTGGTGAGCGTCGAGCGACGCTCCATGGCCCGGATGCGCGCGTCGATGTCGAGGCGGAGCTGCGCGTTGAGCCGGTCGAGGGCAGCCATGTTCACGGCGAGGTGCTGGGGCAGCTCGCCCGCGCCGGTCAGCCCCCCCAGTTGCCGCTCCTGCTCGTCGAGGCGGTTCTTCATCTCCTGGAGCTGGCCCCGGAGGACGGCGACGTTCTCGCTCTGCCGCCGCCGGTCCTCTTCCACGTACAGGGCGGCGAGGGCGTTGGCGACCTGCGCCACCTTCTCCGGGTCGGCCCCGCGATAGGTGACGGTGAAGGCGGTGGTCGGACCGCGGGTCCCCATCGTGCTCTGGAAGGCCTTCATCTCCACCTGGATGTCGCGCATCATCTGGTCGGCAACGGCCTCCGGCGAGACCCGGCCGACCAGATCGGGATAGAGGCCGTAACGTGCGGTCAGCTCCGCCAGGCGCGGCCGGCTCAGGATCTGCTGGCCCATGGCGGTGAGTCGCGTCTCCATCTCGCCCGGTCCCGGGTAGGCGGGTGTCGGATCCGGTTCGACCAGGAGCGTCGCGGTGGCGCGATAGAGGTTCGGCAGGTAGCCGGCGAAGGCCATCGTGATGGCGAGCGTCGCCGCGGCGGCGATCATCGCCGGCCATCGGCGGCGCGACCATATGACTGCCAACGCTTCCATTCCCGTGGCGTTCACGCGGCGCGCCCGCTCAATTCGCGCCCGCCATCAGCCGTACGGTGAACACCCGCCGGGAAACGCGCCCCTCGGCCGAGCCGGCGAGCGTGCCCGTCTGCATGCCGAGCTCCTGGGAGGCGGTGATGGACAGACGCCGGCGGAGGCGCCAGGTGGCCGAGACGTCGAGCCGGCGGACGCGGGCGCGCCGCCCGCCCCCGGCGCTGCGGTAGATGGCGGGCGCCGCGCTGAGCCGGAGGGAGCCGATCGGAGAGTAGGCCAGGGCCGCGGTCAACGCATCGACGTCCACCACCAGCGGTTGTCCGAACATCGTGGCCTGCGTCTTCGCGTAACGCACGGACACCTCGCCGCGTCGCAGCCCCTGCTCCGCCGCTGCGGCCAGTTCCGCACGCAACCGGGTTCGATAGAGGCGCGGACCGGCCTCGATCCGCAGGCGTGTCCTGGCGCGGAATCGCCGCGACCAAAGGACGGTGAGCACGTGCGCAGCGCCGGCACCTCTTCCATCGAACGCGAAGCCGCGCACCCGGTATGCCGCCTCCGCCGTCTCCCGGCCGCCGAGCCGCCGCTCTGCCGCCAGCGCGGTGACCGTCGTTCGGGCGGTGGTCCCACCCCGGATCTCGTCGAAAGAATAGCTCGCCGTGGTGGTCGTGACGTCGTCGACCCGATGGGCCAGGCTCGGGGCCAGATTGAGGCGGCGCGCCTCGAGCCGCCCGACGTCGATGCCGGTAGCGGGGTTGAGCTCGCCGGCGTTGTTGGTGGTGGCGTATGCGGCCGACAAGGACACCTCCCAGTTTCGGTGGGGCCGGTGACGGAGATCGAGCCCGGCGCGCCTTCGGGCCTGCGCGTCGCTGAGCGACGGGTGCCGGGCGTAGCGCTCCAGGTCGAACCCCAAGCGTGCTTGCACGGTGGTGGCGGGCGCAAGATAGGTCGCGCGCACGTCGGGGCTGACCCGAAAGATCGCATCCCCCTCCCGCTGGGCGGCCGACGAGAAGAGGTTGTCGTCGTGGACTTCGGCGATGCCGAGGGAAGAGACGGCTCGGAACCGGCCTTCGCCGGCCGCGACCCGGGAGGCGAGCAGGGAAATGAGGACGAACAGGCCGGTGCCGCTCCGAAGGGCAACGGCAGCGATCCGCCCGGCTTCCCGCTCGCCATCAGCCGAAGGCGGTAGCGCGCGGCAATCGTGGGTCAGCGGTCGTGGCCGAGCGCCCGGCGACGGTCCCCCGGCCCCGCTCGCACCGCTTCGCCTCCTTGGACGCCGACTCGACAGTCCTTCCGGACTGGCAAGGCGACGTGGCTCCTGCGAATTATACTTCACCGCGCTGCGGGCGGTCGGCCGCTGCTTGCGGGTACGGTCTTCTCGCGGATGGCGGCGGCCAGCACGCCGGCGACGAGCGCCTCTCCCTCGTCCGTGAAGTGGCAATCGTCCCAGAAGTACTCGGTCGTCCGGGGGACGGCCGCGGCGAGGTCGACGCACTCGGTGCCCGTCTCCGCACAGACCGCGAGAAGCCTTCGGTTGTAGGCATCCATGCCGCCGGCAAGGGCCTCCGGCTCGTAATACACGGCGCCCGCCTCGTTCTGGAAATCCCCCACCCCGCCCAGCCAGAGAAGCGCCTTGTCCTGCTCGCTCAAGCCCGCCCGCCACAGCACCGGCTGCGTCACCAGGACGAGCCGCGCCTTCCGGGCACGAGCGAGCGAGACGATGCGCCGCAGGTTGTCCGTGTATTCCTGGAGGGCGTCATCGAGCGGAGGCAAAGCGGGCGCCCGCGCGCCGGACGCCCGATGTTGCCGCCACCGCGCGAAGCTCTCGCCCTCGGCGTCCTGCATCTCGGATCGGTGGAGGATGCGGTACTTGAACATGCGGACGAGCTGCCATAGCCGGGCCCGCTTGATCCAGGGATCGTTCGGCCATTCGCTGGCGAACTGGCCCGGAAACACCGCGACCGCCTCACGCATCAGAGACAATTGGTTCTCCGGCCGCTGCGCGAAACGAGGGTCGTAGGCGTCCCCCTGGCTGAGGCGACGGGAGAGATCGTTGATGCCCAGCAGGATGACGATGGCATCGGGATCGTACACGGCGGGCAGGTGCGTCATCTGCAGGACGTGGTGTCGCGAGGTCAGCCCGGCGCGGCCGACGTTGCCGACCCACACCCGCCGTCCGTCCGGCCAGGGATCGAGCGCGCGCTCCAGGAGTGTGGTCCAGATCCGGCTCTGGTCGTTGACCGGACTCTCGGTGGTGCTGCCGCCAATGCACAGGATCCGATATTCCCCCGCGCGAGCCGGGCCAAACTCCCGCGCGCGCACGCCCATGGAATTCACCAGGAAGGCGGACGGACCCTTGACGCCCGGGGAATGCCTGGGATTGAACGCGGCCTGCAGTCCCGGCTTCAGCGCGCGGTAGACCTTCGGGGTCGGCCAGGCCATGCGGAGGACGATCTCGGCCACGGCCAGGAAAAGGGCGATGGTCGCCACGAGCAGGGAGAGGTTGACGAGGAGGGCGTGAGTACGACTTCGCGCGTCAGCCGTCGCCGCGGACACCGGCGCCGGCCCCTAGCGGCCGTCCGGCCGAGCGGTGGCGAGAGGAGGCACCTCGCAGTTGTCGAGAACGTACTTCGCCAGCACCTCGGCGATCCTCTCGTGCCCGAAGGGGCTGTAGTGGTCGATGGTCATCTTCTTGCCATACTCCAGGCTCAAGGGCGTCGTGGAGAGGAAGGGAATTCCCAACTCGGCCATCATGGCCGAGATCTTCCTCTCCGGGGTGCGCGCGTCGAGGTCCGTGAGCGACGGGTTCCGGGCCCGCCATTCCGAGGCCGAGCGCTCGAACAGCGGGGCGTTGATCTCCCAGCCGCTCGGCAGGTAGACGACGCGCAGGCGGCTGCCCTGGCTCGCCACGAGGTCCCGGGTGAGCCGGAATATCTTCCGGGTGTCGCCGAGGATCCCGTCCATGATCGGCGAGCGGGCCTCCGTGAACATGAACGGCCAGACCTCGAGATCCCATTCCGTGTGGTCCATCTCGGCCTTGCCGCGCGAGCGTTCCCCGCGGGTCACCGGCGGGGGCATGGTCCAGCCGAAGAGCACGTCCTTGAGCGCGCCATCGGGCGCGTAGACGTAGGTGGGACCCATGGGCGGACCGTTGAGGCGGGTGGAGTTGTCCCCGACGTCGTTGCCCGAGAAGAAGAAGATCCACACCTCGTCCGGCCGGTATTTCAGGACGAAGTGCTTGATGGCCCCGTACTCGTGGGCGGTGCCCCAGCTGGACGTGCCGAAGTTCATCACCTCGACCGCCTTGTTGCCCTGGGACATCGTGTAGACGTACTCCTCGGTCCGCTCGCTGAACCGCTGGGCCATGTCGACCTGCTGCGCCTCGGTGAGCGAGTCGCCCACGAACGCGATGCGGAAGTAGTCCGTTCGCAACGCGTGCTCCCGGTCGAGGAACCCCTCCGAATTCGTGCGGTTGCGGACGTCGAAGAGGCCGCCGATGGCGCGATGGATCTGCACGTACGGCGCCAGCTTCCACCCGCACCGGTTGTCGTAGACGTAGGCGACCGTCTCCGCCGCCTGGACGTTCACTCCCTCGGCCACGGGGGCGCCGTCGGGCCGGACGGTTTCGGCCCGGAGCCGCTGCAGGCGTCCGCCGAGGTCGAGGTGGAGGAGCTTCGCCAGTCCCGCCACCAGGCCGAGGCCGGCGAGCAGGCCCACGAGCAGGACGGCGAGATTGGACCGGAGGCGCGTGCGTTCGTGCAGAGCACCCATTCTAACGTGCGCCTCGGCGGGGCAAATAGTTGGCTTTTCGGGATCGCTCGTTTATCCTGGGCCTCTTCGTTATGGCCCCTGTGGGCGTTTTGTACTCCTTCGCCCGATCGGGCGGCACGCTGCTCAACCGATGTCTCGGGGCGGTGTCGGGGAACCTCGTCCTCTCCGAGATCAACCCCCACGGGGCCCTCGTCCCCGTGGAGGTGCAGGCGAGGGACTGGCTCGGCCTGGTCGGGCCCGACGAGACGCACGTCGACGGTAAGAGCTATGGCGCCAAGATCCGGCACCTCGTCGGCCGGGCCGAGGAGCGCGGAGAGCACCTCATCATCCGCGACTGGACGACGCTGAATTTCCTGCGCGGACTCCACTTCGACTACTCCGACCCCAGCATGCTCCTGGAGCAGCAGATCTACCTCGACCGGTACGGTCTAGAGTCGCGGTCCGCCGTGCTGGTGAGACGGGCGCCCGCCGTGTACGATTCGATCGTCCGCACGTTCGACCATTTTCAAGACCTCGGAGTCGAGGAGTTCGGCGCCGCCTACGGCGCTTATGCCCGGGCGGTCGCCGGACAGCCCATCTTCCAGTTCGAGGTCTTCTGCGCCGAGCCGCGCCGCGAGATGGAGCGACTCTGCCTGATGCTGGGGGCCGCGTACGCCAAGAGCTTCATCTCCGACTTCAGCTCCTTCGACCGCTGCACGGGGGACAACCGGCTGGCCATGCCGTCGCGAGCCGGGCGCTCCGACCGCATCGTGCTCCTCCCCGACAACAGGGACTCGCTCCCGTGGAAGGCAGCGGCCGCGGACGCGCAGTGCCGGGCCGCGGACGAGCTCTTCGGGTATGCGGGCTGACCTCCCAGCGACGAGCGACATCCTGTGGCGCCTCATCGAATCGCGCGATCGTGCGTTCGCGATGGCGCACGAGAGCTTCCGCAAGCAGATCACGGCCAAGGAGGCCGAGATCCACGCCAAAGAGGCAGAGATCGACCGCCTGGCCGCCGTGCTCCGCGAGAGGGAGCGGTCCCTGGCCGAGAAGGAGAAGGAGCTCGGGGGCCTGAAGGAAAAGGACGAGGAGATCCACAGCCTTACCCGCGAGGCGCAGGCGCGCCTCGCCATCATCGAGCAGCTCCAGGCCTCCCGGGAGTACAAGCTCGGGGTGGTCGCGCTCCATCCTTGGCGGACCTTCAAGGAGAAGCTGTAGATGGCGTCTGTTCCCTCCGAGGATCGTCAGAGCTTCCTGTGGGCCCTCATCGAATCACGTGACCGCGCGTTTGCACGCGCGCACGAAGCGTTCCAGGCCCTGACACGCGAAGCCAAGGAGAAGGATAGGGAGATCCAGCGTCTGACCGCCTGGGCGCGCGAGCTGGAGGTCGCTCCCCGTCAGAAGGACGCCGAGATCGAGCGCATCACGGAGATGGCGGCGCTGCGGCAGCGCCTGCTCGACAAGGTGCAGGGCTCCCTGGAGTACAAGCTCGGGCTCCTCCTCCTTCACCCCGCGCAAGTGCTCGCCTGGCAGCTCAGGAAGAAGAGGCTCTAGGCCTTCCGCCGCCGCCCAGGCGCCAATGCCGCCCCACCCAGAACAGGCGGAGGTACCCGCGGATCGTGCGCGTCACCTTCATCTTGCTCTGGCCGAGCCGCTGTGAGCCGTCCAGAGGCATCGCCACCTCGGAGATGGTCGCGCCCTCGCCGATGAGCTTGGCCAGCAGCTCCACCATGCATTCGAAGCCGGGCGTCTCCAGGATGCCGGCGCCGTAACGCGCCTGCAGCCGCCGCAGCACGGGAGCGGCGTAGAGCCGGAAGAACGAGCTCATGGTGAGGATGCCGTGGATCCCCAGCAGCTCCTTGATGAGGCTGTTCGCGCCGTGGCTGAGGAGGACGCGTACGAGCGAGGTGTTGGTGAGGCCGCCACCATACATGTACGGGCTGGCCAGCACGACCTCGAAACCTTCCTGGCGGCGGACGAGCATCTGGAGCAGTGTCTCCACCCGGGAGGTGTTGTCTCCTTCCATGGTGGCCACCCAGTCCGCGTCCTCGAGCTGCGTGGCCAGGTGGCGAAAGCCGGTGGCAAAGGCGCGGCCGGGACCCTGGTTGACCTCGTGGCGGAGCACTTCGACCCCAAGGGACCTCGCCTCCTCGCGTATGCGTTCGGTGGTTCCGTCGGTGCTGCCGTCGTCCACGAACACGGCCCGGCATTCCATCTCCTCGTGGAGGCGGGCGGCCAGGCTCGAGAGGTTGGCCAGGAGGCGCGGTATGTTCGGGGCCTCGTCGAGGACGGGGACGAGCACGAACAGGCGGGGCCGCCTCGCCGCGGGTGCGGCCTGGGTCAACCTTCGTCCTCGAGCGCGAGGCCGGGGTCGAGCTCCCGGATGCGATCGAGTCGGCGGCGCAACGATTTGACGATGCGGAGGTGGTCGGTGTGGCTCATACGAGGGTCAGCTCCCGGAGCTGGAAGCTGAGCCGACGATGATCGGGTCCGCCGAAGGTGGAGGGGACGAAGCTCCGCGAAGCGTGGAGGGCGACCTCCAGCATCGGCGCCTCCGGCAGGGCTTCCGGAAGCGGGACTTCGAACGCGAAATCGGCGCGCTCCTTGAGGTCGATGCGGAACGAGTAACGGCCGTTGAGCCGTCCGTCGATCGCGATCGGGATGAGCTTCTCCGGCACGTGGATGGTGCTGCCGGTTATGCGCAGGCGGCGACACGGCCGCCACTGCGGCAGGAGGAAGTACGTCCGGTCGCCGGCCCAACCGTCGGTGTAGGGGCTCGGCGGGTACCGGCGGCTGAGCATCCCGAAAACCAGGTTCGCCCCCACGCGGCCGGCCTTGCGCGCGAGCCGCCTCAGCTTCGGGCGATCCAGCGACGGCAGGTCCCTGCGCAGGCGCTCGCCGAGGGCTTTCTCATAGGCGTCCCAGCCGTAGTTGAAATAGGCCGGGGGAAAACGCCGGGTGCCATGGCGTCGCATCATTCCCGCGAGCTCGTCGAACCGTTGCATGCCCCCCGCGAACGTCTTGGCCGCGGCGTACTCGCGGAGGTTTCCGAGGAACTCCGGGATGTAGGCGACCTCGAAGCGCTTGGCGACGCGGATCCAGAAGTCCCAGTCCATGCCGTAATGGAGCGACTCGTCCAGCATCCCGACGGCATCGAACACGCAGCGCCGCCAGAACACCGTCTGCTGCAGGATGTAGTCGCTGAAGTAGACGAGCCGCCACAGGTTGAACGGCTCGGTGGCCGGGAAGCGGCCGGTGACGCGACCCGCCTCGTCCATGAGGTAGCCTTCGCCGTACACCATCGCCACTGCGGGATGGGTGCGCAGGTACCCCACCGCCTTGCCGACCGCTCCCGCAAGATAGGTGTCGTCCGAGTTGAGCCAGGCGACGATCTCGCCGCGCGCCATGCGGAAGCCCTTGTTGATGGCCTCGGACTGCCCCCGGTCGGGCTCGGAGATCCACTTCAGGCGGCCTCCGTACCGACGGAGGATGTCCAGGGTCTCGTCGGTGGATCCGCCATCGACCACGATGTACTCGAGGTTCGGATAGTCCTGCGCGAGCACGCTCTGGATCGTCTCCTCGATGAACCGTCCCTGGTTGTACGAGGGCGTGACGATCGAAACCAGCGGCAGGGCCTCTGTTTGTTCCATTGGAAGCGACGTCCGTCCGGCCGGGTCAAGGCGCGGTGCCGGCCTCGAGGTTCCGCCGCGAGCGGCGGCGATGATACCACTGGTGATGCAGATACCCCATGGCCTGGTACAGTCGCCGCCAGCGCCGCAGGGGTCCGAGCCAGCGCCGCGCCTTCAGGCGGTCGTGCCAGAGGCCGACGAAATAGGTGCGGCCCACCCGGCCCAGCCGCGCCTCCGAGACGGCGAAGATCTCGCGCAGCACGCGCGGGCGCTCGGCCACCGTCTTGGCGCGGGGATGCAGACGGCTCGCGGCCAGCGTTCGCGGCAGGTACTCGATGCGGCCGCCCGCCTGCGCGATCCGCAGCCAGTAGTCGTAGTCCATCGCGTAGCGGAGGGCCTCGTCGAAAGGGCCGACGCGCCGCCCGAGGCGCGAGCGCCAGAAGGCGGCGGGCTGGCAGACGATGTTCTCCTCGGCCAGCCGCGCGAAGGAGTACGGCTCCGTAGCGTAGGCACCGATGATGCGGTCATCCTCGTCCAGGTAGTCGGCGTCTCCGTAGAGTAGGTCGCATTCCGGATGGCGCCGGAAGTGCTCGGCCACCGCCGCCACCGCGCCCGGACGGAGGAGGTCGTCGGAGTTGAGGTAGGCGAGGATCTCGCCGCGCGCCTCCGCGAAGCCGCGGTTGAGGGCGGCGCTCTGCCCGCCGTCGGGCTCGGAGACCCAGCGCAGCCGGTCACCGTAGCGGGCCAGGATCTCCTGCGAGCCGTCCGTCGAGCCGCCGTCGCGCACGATGTACTCGATCGCGGGATGGCCCTGGGAGAGCACGCTCTCGATGGCGCGGGACAGGAACGCCGCCTGGTTCAGGGAGGGGGTGACGATCGAGACGAGGACGGTCATCGGAGCCGCTCGTACGCCTCGAGCACGCGCGGGATCACGCAGGGCCATCGGAAGGACTGCGCCCGTTCGCGGCCGCGCTCCCGCAGCTCGGCGCGGAGGGCGCCGTCCGTCCAGATCTCCTCGACGGCACGCGCGATATCGTCCGTGCGCGTCGGATCGAAGTAGCGCACGGCATCCCCGCCGACCTCGGGGAGAGCGGCGACCTCGGCGCACGCGACCGGGCATCCACAGGCCATCGCCTCCAGCACGGGAATCCCGAATCCCTCGAGCAGCGACGGAAAGACGAGGCCGCGCGCGGCGCGATAGAGCGCGGGCATGTCCGCCTCCGGCACGAATCCGACGTCGCGCACCTGCTCGGCGGGCAGGCCCACCGAGCGCGCGAGCGCGGTCGCGGACCGCCGCTCGCCCGCGAGGCGTCCCGTACAGACGAGCGGCACCTCCAGCGAGCGCTCGCGTCGGAGGAAGGCCAGCGCGGCCATGAGGCGGGCGTGGTTCTTGTGCGGCCAGGGATTGGCCGGATAGACGAGGAAGTCAAGTTCGGGCAGGCCGTACCGCTTGTCCAGCCGCGCCCGCTCTTCCGCCTCCGCCTGCGGGTGGAAACGATCTCCGACGCCCACCGGCGCGAGGACGATCTTGTCGGCCGCCGTCCGGTAGCGCTCGGTCAGGCTCTGCGCGGTGAAGCGGGAGGGAACGAGGACGAGGCGGGCGGCGCGGACGCCGCGGCGGTGAGCGACCTCGCGTCCGACGCGCTCCCGGAGAGGGAAGAACTCGGGGAAGAACGCCTCCTGCATGTCGAAGAAGGTGAGCGCCACCGGCGTTTTGAGAGCGAGCACCGGCCAGCGCGTCGTGGCCCAATGGACGAGGTCGACGCGGAGGTCATCGATCTCCACGGCGAGGCGGTCACGCGGCGGGGGTCGATCGAGGGCGAGCAGGGCAAGGTCCCTCAGGGGTCGTCGCCTCGGTAGCGGCGTGGCCAGGTGCGCGACGGAGATCCGCGGCGAGCCCGGAACCGGGGGCGGCTGTTCCCCATTAGGCACGAACACCACGTATTCGTGGCCGCCGTCCGCTTCCACCAGCGCGACGAGCAGGTCGCGCAGGTAGACCTGGACTCCGCCACGCTGCCCGAGCCCGCCGCCGGAGCCGCTGATGCCGATCCGCATCGTCGTGTCATTGTGGGTCAAAACGACGCGGGATAGACTGTCCAGCCGTCCCCATGCCAGCCCTTGAGATTCCTCTGGTCAGCATCGTCACCCCCGTCCTCAACGGCGCCCGTTATCTCCCGGAGCTCCTGGCCAGCGTGCGCGGCCAGGACCACCCGCGCCTCGAGCACGTAGTCGTGGACGGCGGCTCGACGGACGGTACGCTCGAGCTCATCGAACGCGCGCCGGGCATCACCTGGATCAGCGCCCGCGACCGCGGCATGTACGACGCGGTGGGGCGCGGGTTGGCGATGGCGCGAGGCGAGATCCTCGCCTACCAGAATGCCGACGACCGCTACGTCGTGCCTGGGGCGGTCTCCGCCGCCGTCCGCCATCTGCGCGACCATGAGGACGTCGACGTGGTGTACGGAGACTTCCGGTACATCGACGCCGAAGGCCGGGCCCTGGCCCGGCCCGCACGAGGACGGGAGTTCGACCGCGAGGCGCTTCGCCGCCACAGTTTCGTCCCACCGCACGCCGCTTTCGTCCGCCGTCGGGTCGTAGAGGATGGCCACCGACCCGATCCCCAGCTGCGCTTCGCGGGCGATTGGGACTGGTTCCTGGGCATGGCCGAGGCGGGCCTCGGTTTCGCTCACCTGCCGGAGATCCTGGCCGAGTTCCGCCTGCACGACCGGGCGCAGACTCGCACCATCCCCTGGCGGACGAAGCTCGCGGAGTGGCGGGTGGTGTGCGCCCGGCACCGGACGAGCCTTCCCCGGATGCTCTGGTACGAGGGACTCTGGGGACCGCTGCGGCGGCGGATGGACGGGCTCTAGGCTATACGGCGACGGGGGCGAAGCGAAGCAGGCCGCCCTCGAGACGATAGGCGGTTCCGCAAGTCTGGCACCGCGCCCCAACGCTCGCGGTATCGAGCTTGATGCCGCATCGGCACATCCAGCCCGTCCGCCGGGCGGGGACGCCCGTCACGAGGGCGAAGTCCGGAACGTCGCGGGTGACGACCGCACCCGCCCCCACGAACGCGTAGGTCCCGATGGTAGTGCCGCAGACGATGGTGCAGTTCGCCCCCAGGGAAGCACCCTGCTTCACGAGCGTCCGCTTGTACTCGTCCTTGCGCACGACCGCGGAGCGGGGGTTGATGACGTTCGTGAATACCATGGACGGCCCGCAGAAGACGTCGTCCTCGAGCACGACGCCGGTATAGAGGCTCACGTTGTTCTGGATCTTGCAGTTGTCACCGATGCGCACGTCCGGAGAGACGAGCACGTTCTGGCCGAGATTGCAGCGGCGGCCGACGACGCTCCCCTTCATGATGTGGCAGAAGTGCCAGACCTTGGTGCCCGCGCCGATCTGGCAGGGCTCGTCGACGTAGCTACTCTCGTGGACGAAGTAGTCCTTGTCGGTCATGGGCCCTCCTAGAGACGAACGGGCATGCCATGGCCGTCCACGGAGCGCTGACAGGCATCCAGGACGCGCAGCACGCGCAACCCATTGTCGCCGTCGGTGCGGGGGCGGCTGCGCTGCTCCACCGCGCGCACGAAATGTGCGAGCTCCTCGCGCAGCGGCTCCACCTCGGGAAAGAAGAGCGTCGACTCCGCGGTCTGGCGCACCACGGGCTGTCCGTCCTTCCAGTCGATGCCCTTGTCGTAGATCTTCAGCTTGCCTTCCTTGACCACGTCGTCGAAGACGGCCATCTTGCGGCTGCCGATCACCACGAGCTTCTGCTCCTTGAAGGGATGGAGCCAGCTCACGAAGATGTGCGCGCGCGCCTTGCCCGGGAAGGCGAGGCACGTCATGGTCACATCGGCGATCTGGTGTTGCAGGTAGCTCTCGCCGCTGGTGGACGCCCACTCCGGCATGACCCCCATGAGGAGGAGGATGACGGAGATGTCGTGGGGAGCGTAGCTCCAGAGGATGTTTTCCTCCTTGCGGACCTTCCCCAGGTTGAGGCGGTTCGAGTAGATGTAGTGAACCTCGCCCAGCTCGCCGGAATCGACCAGGTCCTTGAGCTTGATGATGGCGGGGTGGTACTCGAGTATGTGTCCGACCATCAAGACGCGCCCGCCCGCGCGCGCGAGGGCCACGAGATCCTCGGCCTCCGGCACCTTGAGGGCCAGAGGCTTCTCGACGAACACGTCCTTCCCCGCGCCCATGGCCCGACGCGCGAGGTCGTAGTGCATTTCCGCCGGCGCGGCGATGGCCACCGCGCGTACCGCCGGCATCTCCAGCAAGCGGTCGAAGTCGGTCGTGAGCTCCACGCCTCGATAGGCCGGGCGCAAGCCGTCCAGGATACGAGAGCTCGGGTCGGCCACCGCGACCAGATGACCCATCTGATACAGGTTGCGGACGATGTTCCTGCCCCAGTAGCCGCAGCCGGCGGCGGCGATTCCGACCATGTCATCCTGCGTCACGAGGCGTCGGTTCGGAGGGGCAGCAAGGACATGGTTGGTGGGTGATGGGGCCAAACGAGGCCGCCGATCATAACACTCACTTCAGCCCCTTGTTGTGCTCCATATCCATCCACATCGCGAAGAAGAGCATCTGCATGCCCATGATCAGGCAGAAGGCGTCGAAGATGACGGTGTTCGGGGAGAGGGCGCCCTCGGTCAGGCGGTGGTAGACGATCCAGAGCCCCAGGCTGCCCCCGATCGTCAGGAGGAAGAGTCCCATGGCCAGGAAGAAGACGAGGGGATGGAAGTCGCGGATGATGTACTTCTCCTTCATCCGCCAGAAGGAGCACTTCAGGAGCAGCCAGGTGAGGGTGGGGATGACGCGGTGGAGCCGCATGCCGGAGATCTCGCCCACGTTGTAGACGGGTCGGATCGGCACGTCCTTCACCCGGAAGTCGTAGTTGTTCAGCTCCACCAGCAGGTGGTTCGGGAATCCGTAACTCGGCCACAGCCGGTCGAGCTGCAGCACCGAGAGCGTCGAGCCCGTGATCGCGGTATAGCCGGACTGGCTGTCCGTCACGTGCCAGTAACCGGATGCGATCTTGGTCAGGAACGAGAGCGCGGCGTTGCCAAGGTAGCGATGGCGCGGGATGATCTTCCACGCCTCTCCCGTGAACAGCCGGTTGCCCTTCGTGTAGTCGGCCTGGTCCTTGACCAGCGGTGTGAGAAGCCGCGGCAGGTCGTGAGGGTCCATCTGCGCATCGCCGGCCATGACCGCCACCAGCATGTCATCGCTTCCTTGGGCCAGCGCGTGGTGGTAGCCGGTGACGATGGCGGCCCCCACGCCGCGGTTGCTCGTGTGCCGCAGCACGGCCAGGCGCGGTCCGGCGTGCACGATCGCGTCGGTGAGGACGTCCGCGGTGCGGTCGGTGGAGGCGTCGTCGACGACGATCACGCGGTCGACGAAGTCGGGCATGGAGTCGACGACCCGCCGGATCAGCCTCTCTTCGTTGTGGGCCGGCACGACCACGAACACCGGCCGGCCTTCGAACATGAGGCGATTCTACTTGAACGCCACGGCCGGACTTCCACCGTTCCCGACCTCGTAGACGCGCATCCCCTTCGCGTTCGCGTACACCCGTCGGAAGTTTCCGCGCGTCGCGATGTCATCCGGGTTATCGAGGCCATACTCGCGGAACTGGCCGGGGGCGAGGAACACGTAGCGCAGCGAGTAGCGCTGGCGAAGGGAGTCCGCGGCACGTCCGCCGAGGAGCGCGCGCTCGAGCCGTAGCCGCCGCTCGTCATCGGGCGCGACGAGAAGCCCGGGGGCGCGCAGCACGCGCCGTCCCCCGAGCACGGCCACCGCGGGCGCGTATTCGGGGTCGGCGAGCACGACTGCATCCGGCGGCGTGTGCGCCCGCAGCCAGGCCGTGGCCTCGAGGAGCGCGGCCGGAATCGGCTCGGCGCTGGCCCGCGCGGTCTCGTCCACGCGCAGAGGGTCCCACCAGGCGAGCCAGGAGCCGGCCAGCGCGATGACGACGGTGACGCCGACGAAAAAGCGCGGCCATCGGCGAGCCGCGACCGCGCGCGACGCGATCTCTTCCCCCGCCATTGCCAGCGCGGAAGCGGCGCCCAGAATGGCGCCCAGGCGGACGAAGGCGGTTCCAGCCCAGGAGTCACCGGGGCCGCCCAGGGCGCGGGCCAGAGCGAGGGCACCGCCGCCGGCGACGAGCGCGAGCACGGCGGGGTCGCGCTCGCGATGGAGCGCGACTCCCGCCAGCAGGAGCCAGGGAAGCTGGTCGAGCGTGATGGCGAGCAGCACATCTCCGGCCGGAAGGACGGGGGGGCGCGGGCCCAGCGCGATCCAGCCCAGGATCGGCACGCTCGCGATCGCGGCCACGGCGCGGTGCGGTGCCCGCAGCCGGGCCACGGCCAGCACCGCCACCGCGGTGGCCAGCCACAGGAGCGCCGGCCCCGGTCGCGGCCAGACGCCCGGCAGGAGGCCCAGTCCTCGCGCGGACTCGAGCGGGCCCGTGCCGCAAGCCACCCACAGGATCGCGGCCAGGGACGCGGCGCGCCCGCCGCGCAGCGTTGCGATCGCGACGGCGCCGGCGGTGAGGAACACGGCGGGCAGGAGGGTGGGCAGGAGGAGGATCAGGCTCGGGGAGAGCCGGCGGGCGAGGGCCAGCCATGGCCGTCCCGCGCTCGGGGACTCGCCGACCAGGAATCCATTCTCGCCCCCCGCCCAACCGGTGACCGCGACGTCGGCCGCCCAGCGAGTCGTGGCCGCATCCACGAGCACGCCGTAGGGACGCGCGAGGGCGAGCACCCAGAACGCCGTGCCGAGGACTCCGAATACGAGCCCGGCCGCGAGCGCCGTTCGCCGGCGGCCCGCCACCTCCGCCGCGCCCGCGGCCACGGCGACGAAGGCCAGCAGATCGCGCCAGTACCCGGCGTCGTAGAGGGGGTTGGGGACGCCCGGCGGCAGCCCCAGGAGGCCGCCGGGATTCGGCGTCACGCCTGCGGTCGCGCCAGCGCGAAAACCACGATGAAGTCGCGCGCGCGGTTCCCGGCGAAATGGATCTTCTTCAGGTACGGGCGCGCCTCGACTTCGCTCAGCGAGACATCGTAGTTGGCCAGCAGCGCGGGGGTGACGAGGAAATGCGTGACCCTCCACTGCGCCGCGAAGGTGACGGGATCTCCCGCTCCTCGGACGAGTCGCGTGTTGAGGTCGATGCGCGATCCCCAGTCCCGAGGTGCCGCGAAGTCGCGGGCGATCAGCACGCGCGAGCCGGTCAGAGCCGACATCCAGCGTGAGGCGACGGCGTCGCCGGCAAAAACGGCGGACGGCCCCACCTCGGACCGCACGAATCGGGCGGTGTCGCGCACCTCCTCGGGCAGGGGCTCGAGGGACCCGCCGAAGTAGAGGTCCATTCGCGCGGGATTCCACCAGTACGGCACCGCCAGGGGAAGCGTGAGACCGGCGAGGATGGCGGCGCGCCACGCGGGATGGCGGAGGCCTTCGTCCACCGCTCCTTGGCCTGCTGCAATGCGCTGAGCGCGTAGTACGCGGTCCAGACAGCGACTGCCCCCGCGGCCTGCCCGACCCAGACGCGGCCCAATCGGTCGCGCCGCCAAGCCGTCACCGCTCCCCAGCCCGCGAGCGCCGTCAGCCAGGCCATGCGGGTGATGACCTCGAGCGCGTGCGGCGAGCCGGGGGGGATCTGCAGCCGCGGTCCCGCGTCGAAGACACCGTATCCCCGGAAGAGGAGGACGAGGTAGGGAGTCACCACGAGGACGTTGATCGCGATGACGACGGCGGCGTCGAGCCAGTCGCGGCGCGCGTCCCGCTCGCCCCGGCACGTCGCAATCGTCGCCAGGGCGAGGAGACCGACGCAGGCGATACCCATGTGGATCACGAAGACCCAGCCCAGGAGGTGCAGCAGGATGCCGACCTTCAAGCGATCGCGGCCGCTCCGGATCCCGGCGAAACCACGGACGACCCAGGGCAGGAGCACGAGCCCGAGCGCGTGGTTGGGCTTGAGGAGGAACGTCATCGCCCAGGGCACGCGATAGGCGCCGCCGTAGTCGAGGGCATCCGACGAGAGGAGCGTCGCGAAGGCGGCGATGG
>QHVP01000375.1 GCA_003222295.1 Acidobacteriota bacterium
CCGGGGGCACGCGCGCGAGGGTCTGGCTGGCCGCCGAGAACTCGCGCTGCTCGAGCAGCAGCCGGCCCAGGGCCAGGCGCCCGGCGTCGAAGCCGGGCGCGGCGGCCAGGGCGCTGCGTAGCAGGGTCGCGCGCGCCTTCGGGTCGCGCGCGGCCAGCCCCCGCGCGTAGGCCTTGAACACTTCGAAGGAGACCTTCGGCCGCGCGGCCAGCAGCACGTCGCGGCTCTGGGCGGGAGGAGTCGGCCCGGCCAGGGCGACGTCCCAGGCCAGGCGGTCGATGAGGTCCATCACGCCCTCGATGGGCCCGCTCGAGATGAGCGGAGCGCTCAGGGTGGCGCGCTCGACGTCCAGAAGGCGCAGGGCGAGCGTGATGCGGGCGCCCTCGATCGCATAGGTGCCCGTCACCAGCCGGGTGGCCCCGAGCGCTTCCGCCACGCGCACCGAAGTGGCCCGGCTCAAGGGTACGTCGGGGATCTCGAGCGCCGCTTGCGCCTGCAGGCGTTCGGCGCGGCTCACCGCGGGCACGCCGAGCTGCGTGAGCGACCGGGGCAGCTGATCGGCCACGGCCTCGCTCACCCAGGCTTCGGTCGTCCCCCCCGAGGCCTCGAGAGGCAGGACGAGGAGGGTGTGGCGCGGCGAGGGCGAGGGCGACGCGGTCGGGCTCGGCGCGGGCGCCGCGGGCGGGAAGGGTCCCGCGGAAAGCAGGAGGAGCAGGGTCGTCAGGATCATTTCGGGGGTCCCGCGGAAGACGTCGAGGTCAGGCTGGCAACTCGATGCGCGCCGGAGGGCGCACCCATGCGTGCGCGGCGAATTCCTTGCGCAGGCGGAAGCCGAGCCTCTGGTAGAGCCGGTAGGCGCGGCGATTGTCGAAGGTGACGGACAGGCTGGCGGTGGCGAGGCCTTCGCTGGCGAAGGCGGCGAGAGCCGACGTCATCAGCACCTCGCCCAGGCCACTGCCCTGCGTATCCGGGGCCACGGACACCTGGCAGATGTGGCCGTTCGTCCGGGACAAATGGCTCGAGAGGACGACCCCGGCCGGTCCGGTGGGACCTTCGGCGAGGAACGAGGCTTCCGGATCGAACCGCCCGCATCCCGCGCGCAGGACGAGCGTCTCCACGAACCCGCGGCAGTAGCCCGGCGTGGCGTAGGTCAGATTCAGGGCGGCGTCGAGGCTGCCGCGGTGGCTGGCGTGGATCACGAGCGCGGCGGGAGCGAGGTCCTCCCGGCGCAGCGCGCGCAGCTTCCAGCGGTGCTCGGGCACGGTCACCGGCCCGGCGAGCGGCCGCACGAGGTAGTGACGGACGCGGCTCAGGAAACCGGCGCGGGCGAAACGGCCGTCCGCTTCCGCGGCCGTCGAGAAGAGCGTCTGGCACTCCACGCGGTCGTTGCCGCGATGGGACTGCGCCTCGGCGAGGACGGCGTCGAGCAGCGACTCCTCGAGACCCTGACCGCGGAATCCGGCGGCGGCGAAGAGGGACCCGACGATCGCGCGGCCGGCATCGAGCATGTAGTAGCAATAGCCGACGCAGCGCAGGCCGTCCTGGAGCACGAAGCCGGTCAGCGCGCGCCGTTCGAGGCCGCTGGCCACCGCGGAGGAGACGTCCGTGTAGTCCCAGAGCAGCGCCTGGCCCCAGTGCTCGGACTCTTCGTCCAGGAGTGGACGCAGGTCGCGCGAGGAGATCTCAGCGAGGGGACGCGTCCGCACTCCGGCGCCGCCTTCTCTCCTCGTCCAGGAAACGGCGCAGGCGGGCGTCCTCCCGCGGCAGCAGCCCCAGGAACTCCAGGCCGGCCAGGCATCCGTGGTCCTGGTCTCCCGCCGCCGCCCCATCGACGGAGGCCTCCGCGACCCGCACCTTGGCCGAGAGCGGACCATCGTCGAGATCCATCTCGAAGTCGAGGATGGCTCCCGCCTTCAGGAGGGTTCCGCAACGCGCGAGACAGCCGGTGAGGCTCAGGTCGATCACGGTAATGGCGTGGGGAAGGCGACCTTTCAGGCGCCCGGGCCGTTCGACGGACAGGCGGGGGGCGCGTCGCCGTGATGCCGGCTTTGATGCGGTCATGGGAAGCACCTGGAAAGTCCTGGCTCAGGGCCATTCTACGTATAATTTCCGTGGCCCCCAAGCGCGGCCGCACCCGCGTGACCCAATCCACTTCCACGCCACCCGGCGTCTGGCTCTCCCCCCATCCGGTCCCGTTCAACACGGTGTGGCAGGCGGCGGGGGCCGGGCTGCTTCACTTCCTGCTGGCCTGGGGTCTCTGGCGGCGCATCGCCCTCTGCCGGTCGGTCGCCATGGTCTACTGTCTGGCCGCGATCGTGACCTACGTGATCGCGATCGGCCTCGCGCTGGCCCACGCCCCGCTGCGCTTCCCGGCGTCGGTCGTGGTGCAGAGCCTCTTCCAGGTGCCGTCCTGCATCCTGCTTTTCCCGTTCCTGCGCTCCCCCGCGGCGTCCGCGCTGTTCCCCCGCCCCCTGTTCGGTCCCTGACGCGTGTTACGATCCGCCCGCGAGGGCAGGCCGACCGCAGAGCAAGGCGTCGCCGCGCAGCGGCGCCGCGTTGCGAGGGGGGTTTCAGGGGGGTCGCAGCCACGCATCGCGACGGTGGCCGCAGTGCGAGTGCCCATCGCGAACGATGCGCGAGTGCCCCCCCTGAGATAAGACATGACGCGTATCGGGCCTTCGGAGCGGGACCGCGAGGCGCGACGCCTCGCCGCATTCGCGTCGATCGCGGCCGGCCTCGCTCACTCGGAAGAGCTCGAGGGCGCTCTCTCCCAGGCGCTGCGCTCCACGCTCGACGCCCTCGACCTCGAAGCGGGTGGCATCTACCTCCTCGACGAGGGCTCCGGCGAGCTGCGCGCGACCGAGCACCACTTCGGCCTGCCCCCGTCCGCGCTGGCCCGATTCCGGCGTGGGGAGGCCCTCATCCGGCGCGCGCTCGACGCCGTGCGGCCGTTGGTCGTACCGGACGTCGCCGCCACCGCCGACGCGCGCGAGGCCACGCGGCCGAGCGGGCTTCGCTCGGTCGTCTTCGTCCCCCTGTACGCGCGCGGGCGCGCGGTGGGGATGATGCCCGTCGGCGCCTATGCCGTCCGGCAGTTCGCGGAGGACGAGGTCGAGCTCCTGGCCGCGGTCGGGGGCATGCTCGGAGCGGCCATCGACAACGCGCGCCTCGTGCAGCGCTCGCGCCGCCACCTGGCCCAGGTGCAGGCGCTGTGGGAGATCGACAAGGCGATCGTCGGGGACCGCGACCTCACCGAGATCTTCGGGACGATCGCGCGCGCCGCCTCCCGGTTGTCGGGCGGGGAGGCCGTGATCGTCCTGGTCGACGGCAACGAGGACGTGCAGGTCGCCGGGGGCGAGCGCTCGCGCGCGCTGGAGCTGCTCGGCGATCCCCCCACTCTCGCCGGGACCCCCCTCGCCCAGTACCTGGCCCGGGCCGCGCCCACGAGCGTGCGTCTCGGGCACGAGGACGACGGACGGCACGCGATCGTGGTGCCGCTGGCCGCGGGCGGACGGACGCTCGGCGGCCTCGTCGTGGTGGAATCGGGCGCGGCCTGGGAGGAGGCGGACCTCACCACGCTGGGAACGCTCGGCCGCCGCGCCGCGGTGGCCCTCACCAAGGCCGACGCGCGGCAGGCGGAAGACCGGCGCGCGGGGCAGCTCGCGCTGCTCGCGGGCGCGTCCGAGATCGCGGCCAGCACGCTCGACGTGGACGCCCTGCTGGGCGCGATCGCGCGCTACGTGCAGCGCTCGTTCGGCTACTACAGCGTGTCCGTGTACCTCGTCCGTCCCGACGCGCGCGAGGCCCACCTCGCCGGGGCCTCCGGAGGCGCCGCCAGCGCGATGCCGAAGGGCCACCGCATGGCGTTCGGCCACGGCATCATCGGCTGGGTGGCCGAGCACGGCGAGCACATCCTCGCCAGCGACGTCCGCCGCGAGCCGCGCTTCCAGCCCTCCTCCCTGGCCGCGACGCTGTCCGAGCTGGCCGTCCCCGTGCGACTGACCGGCCAGGTCGTCGCCGTCCTCAACGTCGAGAGCGACCGCGTGGACGCGTTCGACGAAGGGGACGTGGTGGCGCTCGACGGTATCGCGGCCCAGGTCGCGTCCGCCATCCAGAACGCGCGCCTGTTCGACGAGAAGGTGCGTGCCTTGCGGAACCTGGAGATCCTGCAGGAGATCACCAACGTCCTCAACAGCGAGCTCGAGCTGGACGTGCTGCTCGAGCGCATCGCCCGCCGCAGCGTGGAGGCGGTGCGCCCCGCCCAGATGGGCGCGGTGCTGCTCTACGACGGCGAAGCGCTGCGCGTCCGATCGAGCTTCGGCTACCTGCAGCCGGAGGCGCTGGGCGTGGTGCGGCTGGCCTTCCATGAAGGCCTGCCCGGGAGCGTGTTCGTGAGCGGCCACGGGCGGCTGGTGGGCTCGGGCTCCGGTGAGCGGAGGCGGCCCGTCCGCCATCGCGCGTTCCGGGAAGCAGCCGGCAACATCGATCCCCGCAGCGCGCTCTGCGTCCCCATCGCCCTGCCCCAGGAGAAGCTGGGGGTGCTGCTCCTGGAGAGCACCACGGGCTCGGACGATTTCGAGATCGACGACCTGCGCTTCGCGGCCACCCTGGCCGCGCAGGCCGCCATCGCCATCGGCAACGCGCTGCGCCTGCGGCGCATCGTGGAGATGGACCGGCAGCGCCAGGAGTACCTCTCGAACGTCAGCCACGAGCTGCGCAGCCCGCTGACCGTGATCCAGGGCTATCTGGAAGCGCTGGCCGACGGCAGCGGCGAGGGCGACCAGGCGGCCCACTACCTGCGCGTCGCCCAGGAGCAGACGCGGCGGCTCGGCCGCATGATCGACGAGGTCCTGCACGTGTCCCAGCTCGAGCAGGGCATGGCCCAGCGCCACGTCGCGTGGGCCCCGGTCTCGCTCGCGGACACGGTGCGCGGCGTGCTCCAGACCCACCGACAGGAAGCCGGCGTCAAGGGTCTGCAGCTCAGCAGCGCGATCTCCGGGGAGGTCCCGGTGCTGGGGGGCGACGAGCGGCTGTTGCAGGGACTCGTCTTCCACCTCGTGGAGAACGCGGTCAAGTTCACGCCGCCGGGCGGCCGGGTCGAGGTCGGGCTGGAAGCGAATAGCGACGAGGTCGTATTGCGTGTGCGGGACGACGGCATTGGAATCGGCACGGAGTTCCACGAGCGCATCTTCGAGAAGTTCTTCATGGTCGACGCCGGTCCGTCCAAGTCCCATGCCGGCGCGGGCATCGGGCTCTTCCTGGTGAAGGAAGTCGTCGCCATCCATGGCGGCGCCATTCGCGTCGAGAGCGCCCCCGGCCAGGGCGCGCTGTTCGAGGTCCGGCTGCCCCTCCGCCCCTCGGACTGACGTCGGGCGGCCGCACTCGCCCCGAGAGGTTTGCGAGTTTCCCCGCAAATCCCTATAATCCCTCACCTTGGCGGGTCGGGGAGGCCTGACCGGACGATGCGCGCGGAGACAAAACGAACGGAGCGACGTGGCCCGGTGCGCCGCCGGCCGATCCCGACTCTCTCGGAGCCGGAGGAATTCCTTCACGCGCTCGAGTCGGTGGGCCGCGGCGTCCGCGATCCGGTCGCCAAGCTCCGCTTCATCCGTACGTCGCTCTCGCGCTACCAGGCCCTCGACCGCGCCGTCCGCGCCGTCCCCAGCGCGCCCTTGCGGCGTCTCCTGTATCGCTGGCTCAGCCTCGAAGGCCTCCACCACCTCCTCGACGACACCTCTTCCCTGGGTGCGTCGCCCCTGCGCGTCAACTTTGCCACCCGCGTCTCGCTGGTCCTCGGCCGGGCGGCGGTGGTCGGGCTCGGGCTCATCCTGGGCGTGTCGGCCGGAGTGGCCGCCTATCGATACATGCGGCCACCGGCGGCGGCCCTGCTGGCGGCCCCCCGGCGGGTGGCTGCGACCCCTCCGGTGCTGGCACCAGTCGTCGATCCCGTGTCTTCGATCGTCGAGCCGACGTCGGCGGCGTCGCTCACCTCCGCGGGGGTGACTCACGCCGCCATCTGGCTCGTCGAGAAGGGCCCGCAGTGGGAGCTCTACAGCAACGGGCTGCGCATCGACACCGGCCTCACCGTGAAGGGTACGCCGCGCGCGTTCCGCGTCTTCGACGGCGAGGGCACCCTCGATCCCCGCGTGTACAGCGCGCCGGTGGGGCTGCTCTTCCACACCTCGGAGAGCGACGTCTGGCCGCTGGAGGCCGCCTACAACGAGAACCTCCGCGGAACCTCGCAGGGTCTCCTGCGCTACGTGCAGAAGAACCGGCTCTACCACTACGTGATCGACCGCTTCGGGCGCGTCTTCCGTGTGGTCGCGGAGGAGAGCAAGGCCAACCACGCCGGCAACTCCGTCTGGGCCAACGCCGGCCGCGTCTACCTCAGCCTCAATCACGCCTTCCTGGGCGTCTCCTTCGAGACGCGGTGGGAAGGCGGCAAGGCGCTGCCGATCACGCAGGCCCAGCTCGCCGCCGGCCGCAACCTTTCCGACTACCTGCGCCACCGTTACCAGATCGCGCCCGAGATGTGCGTGACCCACGGCCTCACGAGCGTCAACCCGAAGAAGCACCTCATCGGGCACCACATGGACTGGGCCCGCGGCTTCCCGTTCGCGCTCTTCGGCCTGCCCGATCAGTACCAGCGTCCCGCTCCCAGCGTCGCCCTGTTCGGCTTCGACTACGACGACGACTTCCTGAAGGTGCTCGACCAGCCCTGGCCGGGGGTGAAGGCCGCGGAGGCGGAGCTGGCCCGCGAAGCGGCGCGCAGCCGGCGCGACGTGGAAGACGTGCGGTACGAACGGCAGACCGCGTACGACCGCTGGACCTTGAAGCAGCAGTCCCCGGACGATACGGACAAGACGAGCGCACCCGCGGCTACCGGGGCCGGGTCGGGCGCCGCCGATCAGCCGGGTGGTGGCCGGAGCCCGGAGCCGGCCGCAGGCCGCGCGGCCGCCTCGACTTCGCGCCCGGAGGGTCTACAATGACGATCGCCGAAGCCGGCATACAAGGGGGTAGAGCGATGGACGAGCGCAAGGACCACCTCTGGAAGGTCGCGCAGGAGGCCGAGGAGCGGATCGAAGACCTCATGAAGGCCGGCTCGAACCCCGTCGGCCTCGACGTCGGCACCAGCAAGGTGGTGGCGGCGAAGCGCAAGGGGAAGGAGATCGACACCGGAGCGCAGCTCAACGCGTTCATTCCCGTCCCCTACTCGCGGTTCACGGAGACGATCCTCGGCCAGAACGAGATCTCCTACTACCGCGAAGGCGACGAGCTGATCATCTACGGCACCGCGACCGAGAAGTTCGCGAACATGTTCAACGCGAACGTGCGCCGGCCGATGGCGGATGGGCTCATCAATCCCAAGGAACGCTCCGCCATGCCCGTGCTGGAAGCGATCCTGCAGACTCTCGTCCCCAAGGCCCGCGCGCAGGGCGAGGTGCTGGCCTTCTCCGTGCCTGCGGCCGGGGAAGGACACGAGGCCCAGCTCACCTACCACGAGGCCACGCTGCGGCGTCACTTCGAATCGCTCGGCTACCGGCCGGTCGCGATCAACGAAGGCCTGGCCGTGATCTTCTCGGAGCTCGAGGACAACAACTTCACCGGCATCGGGATCTCCTGCGGCGGCGGGATGTGCAACGTCACCCTCGCCTACCTGTCGATCCCCTCCATGATGTTCAGCATCACCAAGGGCGGCGACTTCATCGACGCCGCCGTGGCCTCGGTGACCGGCGAGCAGCCCACCCGCGTGAAGGTCATCAAGGAAGACGGGCTGGACCTCAGCAAGGCGCCGAAGGACAAGTACGAGAAGGCGCTGCGCATCTACTACGAGGACCTCATCGAGTCGCTCGTGCAGAAGCTGCAGCAGTCCATCTCCCAGGCCGACAAGCTGCCGCGGTCGGACCGGCCGCTGCCCATCGTGATTTCGGGGGGGACGGCCAAGCCGCGCGGCTTCAAGGAGATGTTCGAGAAGGCCCTCAGCTCGCGCAGCCTCCCCGTCGAGGTCTCCGGCGTGCGCACCGCCTCCGATCCCCTGACCGCTACCGCGCGCGGAGCGCTCATCGCCGCCCTCTACGAGAAGTAGCCGTGCCCGCGGGTCCGGGGATGCGCCCCGGGCCCGCTTCCCTCTCTTTCGCATGCGGTTAGACTCTTCCATGCGCCTGCGGGCCCCCTTCGTCGCCGGCCTCCTCATCCTCGCCCTCGGCGCCCCCTCCGCCCAGGCCGCACCGCGCAGCTGGTACGCGTACTACCTCGACGCCAGAGACAAACACATCCCGGCCAAGCGATGGAAGAACGCCCTCGAGGAGCTCGAGCAGGCGGTCAAGCTCAAGCCCGACTCCGTGCTCACCGAGCAGACCTACGGCCTCAACTTCGAGGATTACCTGCCCTACTTCTACGAAGGGAAGTGCCACTTCGCCCTCGGCGACTTCAACAGCGCGATGCGGATGTTCAACATCGAAGAGAAGGCGGGCAAGATCCAGCAGCGCGCAGATCTCTGGAAGGAGCTGCGCCGCCTGCGCGCGGAGGCCGATGCGAATCAGCGGGGTGTGGACACCGCGGAGAAGGTCCGCACCCTGACTCAGGAGGTGGCCAAGCTCCGCCTGCGCGCGACGGAACTCCACAAGGCGGGCAACTATGACGAGGCCCTGAAGCTCCTCGCCCAGGCGGAAGGGACGGCCAAGGTGCTTGACGCGGGCACGCAGGGCGAAATCGCCACCGCGACGCAGAGGATCCGCGACGAGAAGACGCGCGTCGAAGAGGCCACTCGGCGCACCCAGCGCATCGAGAAAGCGATGGCGGACGGCCTCAAGCTCCTCCAGGAGGGCAATCCGCCGGAGGCCAAGCTGAAGTTCGAAGCCGTGCTCGCCCAGGATCCCTCCCACGAGGGCGCGCTCGAAGGCCGGCGGCGCGCGGAAGCCGAGATCCTGGCCTCGACGACGAAGGAGAACCGGGAGGCACTGCTTCAGCAAGGACGAAGCCTCTTCGAGGCCGGCCGCTACGCGGACGCGCAACGGCCCCTGGCGGAGGCCGCGGCCGATCCCAGCGCCACCGAAGCGCAGGCCCTGCTGGCCCGCGCGCGCAGCTACGTCGAGGGGATCCAGAAGCAGAAGGAGATCCGCTCGCGTGCCGATCAGCTCCTGTCCGAAGCGGAGAAGCTCATCGAGAAGCGCCTGTTTCCCGACGCTTATGTCCGCCTGGGCAGCGCCCTGGAGCTGGAGCCGGAGAACGTCCGGGCCCGGGACCGGCTGCTTTCCGTCGGCCGCCTCATCGGCGAGGAAACGCTGAATCGCCTCTTCCCCAACCAGCCCCCGGTGCTCACCTTCTTCGTGCCCAGCGGCGAGGGCAAGGTGATCACCACGAGCGCGGAAGGCCCGCGTATCGAGGTCGTCGGGGCCGCCCTCGACGATCGCGGGCTCTCACACATCCAATTCCTTCAGGGCGGCAAGGTGGTCGCCGAGGTGGACCTGCTCGACTCCCTTCCGCGGAAGCAGGATCTCCGGCGCACGTTCGATCTGGCCAAGGGTCCCAACGAGCTGAAGGTGATCGCTACCGACAGCCTGGGGGCGACGCAGGAACAGGCCTTCCTGGTCACGCGCACGCCATTGATCTACGAGCGCGCCTGGTTTTTCCCTTCCGCGGCCGCCAGCTCGGCCGCGATCATCGGCCTCGGGTTCGCCGTCCAGCGGACGCGCCGCCGCCGCGCCGTGCGCAACCGCTTCAACCCGTACATTGCCGGCGCCCCCGTGCTCGAGGACGACATGTTCTTCGGGCGCCACAAGCTGCTGGCGCGCATCATGAACGTCCTCCACCACAACAGCCTGATGATCACGGGCGAGCGCCGCATCGGGAAGACGACGCTCCTCCACCACCTGCGCAAGGCGCTGGAGCACGACGAGGGGACCGATTACCAGTTCTTCGTCGTCTCCACCGACCTCCAGGGCGTGCCCGAGTCGGGCTTCTTCGACGCGGTCATGAGCGACGTCGCGGACCAGCTTCCGCTGCGGCCGGAGACGCGGGAGGCCCTGCGCTTCCGCCGCGGACGCGAGTCGTACGACGGGCGCGACTTCAGCCACGACCTCCAGCGCGTCGTCGAGGACCTGGCCGTGCGCACGCCGAAGAAGGTCAAGCTCGCCCTCCTCATCGACGAGGTGGACGTGCTCAACGATTACTCGGAGCGCGTGAACCAGCGGCTGCGCAGCATCTTCATGAAGACGTTCTCCGAGCACCTCGTGGCCATCATGAGCGGCGTCGGCATCAAGCGCATCTGGAAGAGCGAAGGCAGCCCCTGGTACAACTTCTTCGACGAGATCGAGCTGACCGCGTTCACCCGCGAGGAGGGAGAGGCCCTGATCCGCCAGCCCGTGGAAGGGGTGTTCCGCTGGGCCCCGGAGGCGGTGGAGGCGATCCTCGCCTACAGCGAGCTCAAGCCGTACATCATCCAGAAGTTCTGCATCCACGCCGTGAACCAGATGCTCGAAGAGGGGCGCACCACCATCACCGCCGCCGACGTGGAGGCGGTGCGGCCGCTCGTGCTGTTCGAGCGCGCCGAGGAAGCCGCGCCCGTGCGCGAGACCGCTTCCGCATGAGGAACCCCTTCATCGCGGGGAGCTGGGTGCGGGGCGAGAACTTCTTCGGGCGCGCGGACCTGCTGCGCGACATCCTCGAAGGGGAGAGCGATTCGATCTGGGTCGCGGGGGCCCGGCGCCTGGGCAAGACGAGCCTCCTCAAACAGCTCGAATATCGCGTGCAGCAGAGTACGCAGACCCCGTTCGTGCCGCTCTACTGGGACCTGCAGGGCAGCGCGGACTCGCGCGGCCTGGCCGACGGCCTGCTCGGCAGCGTCGAGGACTCGGAGAGCTTCCGTCGCGCGACGGACATCGACGTCGAGGACCTCGAGGGGCTCTCGGTGGCGGACATGCTCACGACCCTCGTCCGGCGCACCGTGCGCAGCGGCTGGCGGCTGCTTCTCCTCGTCGACGAAGCCGAGGAGTTCCTGGCCGTCGCGCGCACCGACACCGTCGTGCTTCCCCGCCTGCGGCGGATCTTCCAGAAGGGCCCGGACGTGCGCACGGTGCTCACCGCCACCAAGCGGCTGGCCCGCATCGACGAGATGACCGACGTCGACACGTCGCCGTTCCTCCAGGGATTCATCCCGCCCGTCTACCTCACGCCCCTGGCCGCGGACGAGGCGCGCGCGCTGCTCGTGCGCGGACAGTTCTCGAAGGACGAAGTGGAGATGGTGCTGGAGCGCACGGCCAACCATCCGTTCCTCGTCCAGCTCATCGCCAGCCGGCTGTTCGAGAGCCGCGACCTCGGCGCCACCCTGGATCAAGTGGCCGCGGACGAGATGGTGTCCAACTTCTTCTCCGTGGACTTCCAGACCCTCGACGGCGACGAGCGCGCGCTGCTCGAGCAGATGGCGCGCGACGGCGCGCGCAGCCGCAAGGAGCTGGCCCAGGCCATCCGGCGCACGGAGGAGGCCGTGGAGCCGCTCCTCTACGGCCTGCGCATGATGGGCTACCTGACCGCGGAGAACGGGAGCTACCGCATCGGAAACTGGTTCTTCGAGCGCTGGCTGCGCCGCGTCACCGCCAGCGCCGGAGCGCGGCCGGCGTGATATCCGGCGTCAATCGCGTGTACGAGCACGCGGGGCGCCAGTACCACCTCCAGGCCGAGGACCTCGGCGTCGAGCAGGGCTGCTTCGAGGTCCGCGTCTACGACGGGGGCAGCGTGCTCTGGCGCAAGCGGCTCCCCTACGCCGAGATCCTCGAGCAGAAGCTCCCCAAGCTCGCGCAGGACGAGAGCCTGCGCGCCCTCATGGAGAAGACCCTGCACACCGTGCAGGCGGCCATCGCCAAGGGAAAGCTCACCTAGGCGCCGGGCGCCTCTCGGAACGGGCGGGCGGGACCGCCCGCGCCTGCCTAGGGCGCGACGGAGACCTCCACCGACTTCGAGAACGTCGAGCCGTTGTTGTCGGTGAAGACCAGGGAGACGGTCACGAGCGCCTCCCGCTTGAGGTTGGGAAGGTCGTACCACACGTTGAGGTTCATGTTGACGGTGCTGCCCGCGGAAGCGAACGTGTTCGTGCTGGTCGTGAACTCGAACTCGTAGTGCTCGATGTCGCTGCCCGTCGGCGGCGTGATGATGCCGCCCGAGGCCTGCTGCACCTTGATCGTGGCCGAGGTGATCTTCACGGGGAAGGTCACGCTCACGTTCTTGTCCGGCGAGTTGAGCGTCACCGCGATCCCGAAGGAAGTCTTCCAGTCGTACTCCCGCTGCTCGCTGGGCTGGTTGTTGGTGCTGACGAACGTGTAGAACCGGCCCGTCGGCCCCGTGGCCGTCGTGGGGCTGGGGTTGGCCGTGGCCACGATGAAATCGGTGGTGGGCGTGGTGCTCGTCGGGGACTGGCAGGCCCAGGTCAGGCTTGCGACCAGCAGCACCGGCACACCCTTGCGGCTTGCAAGCATTCAAGTCCTCCGTCAAAAGGTCGTGCCCACCGCGAACTTGAAGGTGTGCGGGGGCTGGAAGGCGTCACGGTTGAGGTTGAAGGCGTAGATCAGGCGGAACGGCACGTTGAGGACGGGCATGATGAAGCGCAGCTCGGCCCCGGTGGAATTCCGCAGTTGCCGCAGGTTGATGTTCTGGCCTTCGGCGAAAGCCTGGCCGGCGTCGTAGAAGAGGAGGAGACGCAGCGGTCCCCCCACGTCGAAGTAGTACTCGGCGTTGAAGAGCGCGAACTTGTTGCCGCCGATGGCCTGGTTCTTGGCGTCCACCGGGCCCACCGTCCGGATGTTCACGCCCCGGATCTGCGTCTCGCCCCCCAGGAAGTAGCGCTGGTAGTAGGGCAGGGTCCGGGTCTTGCCGTAGGGCGCGATCCAGGCCGCCTCCGCGCGCAGGCCGAGCGCGGTCTTTCGCAGATGGGGGATGTAGAGCACGGCCTCGCCGTCGGGCCGGAAGTAGTTGATGCCGCCGCCGAGGGGACCGCCCGCGACCACGCCGCTGGCGGTGAGGCGCGCGCCTTTCCGCGGCGTGTAGGGGTTGTCGGCTCGCCGGTGGTGGTCGTGCCCGTGGCCGCGGTGTTGAGCAGGCTGCTGAGGCCGGCGGTGTCGATGACCTCGTAGGTGTAGCTCGGGAACAGGCGCGTGAAGCGGCCGAGGGGAAAGCCGGTGGTCAGGCTCGCGCCCGTGCGCACCTCGCTGTAGCCCACGACGTTGAGCGCGGTGAGGTAGTCGAGCTTGCGCGAGTAGAGGTCGATGCCGGCGGTGATGGGACGGTCGAAGAGGTAGGGCTCGGTGACCGCGAACTGGTAGTTCTTGGCGCGCGCTCCCGTCTGGGCCGAGAGCTGCACCGTCTCCCCCAGGCCCAGGAAGTTCGCGGTGGAGAAGCTGGCGTTGACGAAGGTGCCCTCCAGTCCGCTCACGCCCCCCCCGAACGTGAACTGGTTGCGGTTCTGCTCCTCGACCTTGAAGGTGACGTCGATCTTGTCCTCGGCCAGCGGGCTCGGCCCCAGCTCGGGGGCGCCTTCCATGGGCTTGAAGTACCCGAGCTGGTTGATGCGGCGGATGGAGAGCTTGAGGAGCTCGGTGTTGAAGACGTCGCCCTCGTTGAGGTAGACCTCGCGCCGGATCACCTTGTCCCGCGTCGTGCTGTTGCCGGTGAACGTGATCTTCCCGACGTAGTACTTCTTGTCTTCGTCCATGGTCAGGGTGACGTCCACGACCTTGCGCGCGGGGTCGGGCTTCCTCTCCGGACGCCCCGTCCACTGGAAGTAGCCCTGGGAGCCATAGGCGTCGCGGAGCTTGTCGAAGCCCTTCTTGATCTTCGATTCCTTGTAGACGTCCCCTGTCTTGAGCTTGAAGATGGGCAGGACCAGCTCGGGCTTGAAGACGGCCATGCCCTCGAACTTCACCTCCCCGATGTGGTACTGGTCGCCTTCCCTCACGGGGATCTCGAGGCGGATGCCCTTGGTGGGCTTCTTCCCCGCCTTGCCGTCGATGTAGCTGACCTTGGGCTCGCCCACGGACGCGGTGACGTAGCCGTGGTCGAGATAGAAGTCCTCCAGCCGCTTCTGGTCCCCTTCCGCGCCCGACCACTTGTCCGGCGTGTAGGTCGTCTTGCCCAGGAGCCAGCCCATCCCCCACAAGCCGCGCAGCCGGACGTTCTTCATGTGCCGCCCCAGGGTGGCGTCGGAGAAGACCTGGTTGCCCACGAAGTCGACCCGCTTCACCTTCGCCTTCGGTCCGTCGTCGATGACGAACGAGACCTGCAGGCCCGAAGCCCCGACGGGCTTGGCGTCGTGCTTGACGGTCGCGAACGGCCGCCCCTTCTCCGCGAGCATCTCCCGGAGGATGTGCTCGACGTGGCGCGCCTTCCCGAGGTCGTAGAAGGTGTCGACCTTGAGGGCGGCTTCCTTCTTCTTGAGCTCGTCCTCGATCGTCGACTTGCTCAGGGCCTTGCTGCCGCGGAAGTCGACGATCTGGATGCGCTTGCGCTCGCTCACGACGAAGGTGACGACCTTGCCTCCGCTGGGCGAGTCCCGGACGTCGATCGAGAGGTCGTCGACGAACCCGGTGTCCCAGAGGCGCCGGAAGTCCTCGCGCAGCCGCAACTGGTCGTAACGGTCACCGGGCTTGGTGGAGATGTAGAAGCGCAGCGTTTCCGCCGAGAGGAACTGATTGCGCGCGATCTCGACGCGCTCCACCAGGGGCGCGGCCGCCGCCTCCTCGTCCGGCGCCTCCGGCTCCGGGGCCTGGCCCCGGGCGGGCGCGGCCAGGGCAAGGCCCAGGAAGAGGACGGCCGCGGACGAGGCCCACGGCCTCGCTTCCAAGCGAGCGATCGCGCGCATGACCGCCCATGATCCCCATCACCGCGGCCGAGGTGATTAAGCGCGTGCAAAGACCTCGTTAACTGTTCTTAACGGGGACTTAGCAACGGCTTGACGATCCCGGGCGCAAGGGCCTCTAGTAGCTGGAGAGGGTGGGACGCGCGCCCGCGGTGACGGCGGGGATACGGAGCGGCCCTTGCGGCGCCAGGAGGTTCTGCGACAGCCCCTCGAAGCCCGGTTCGTAGCGGACGGCCCGGAACACCATGTAGCCGGTCGTGCCCGCGGTGTCGGTCACGTCGTACGACCAGACGGTCTGGCCGTCGGAGGTGACCTCGAAGAAATGGCCCCTCGGCCCGGAGGTGACGAGGGTGTTGCCACTGGCCAGACGCTGGGCGCCCGAGATGATCGGCGCGAAAAGGCTTTCCGGCGGCGTGGCCGTGTACTGCCACACCGGCCCGGCCGGGCCATACCCGGTCGCCGGGTCGTACACATAGGAGCCATCGTCACGGACGGGCGGGACGAGCTCCACCACCGTCGAGTAGGGACGCGCCTTCGCGTCGCCGTTGTTGAAGACGAGGAAATGGCCGGCACCGGGGAGCCCGCTGGCGATCCACTGCGCGTTGTGCTGGCCATAGAGCTGCTGCGGCACGTCCAGGCCGTAGGCGCGCGGATTGCCATATCGATAGACGAGGTCGCCACCGCGCCCGAGCTTCCCGCCCGTGTGCCCGGCGGCCTGCGCCGTCGTCGTGCTGTGATCGATGATCCACAGCTCGCTGAAGTTCCGCACGCTGAGCAAAACCTGGTCGAGGGCCGCGTTGTAGAAGACGGCGTTGGCGTGCGTACAGTCCACGCTCGGAGTGGCCGCGAAGCCCGGATCGACGAGCTCGGGATGCTCGGAGGCCACCGCCCCGGGGGGAAGGAGATGGTCCCACGTGCGCCACTCCCAGACGACCTGGCTCGTGGCCGGGTCCACCTCGACGACCTTGTCCACCCACAGCTCGCCCTCGCTGGGCAGCGTCTGCGCGTCACGGCCGGCGGCGATCGCCTCCGCGGCGCTGCGCCGTTCCCACGCCACCATGAGCACGTGCCCGCTGTCCGGCATCCAGAACACGTCGTGGTGCTGCTGGCCGGCCGTGGTCGCGTAGTCGAAACGCCAGACGACGTTGCTGTTCCAGTCGAGCATCTCGGCGCTCCCGCCGTTGCTGCCCTGCAGCGCGGAGAAGGGCCGGTCCGGGATGGAGGTGGCGCGCAGCAGGTTGCCGTTGGGCAGGAGGTAGACGGAATAGCCGGGGGCGTAGTCGGTGTGCCACTCGTGCAGTTCCTGCCCATCCAGCGACATGAGGAAGACGCTCGTGGATGCGATGGGTGAGAAGAGGATCGCGGGCACCGTCGATCCAACCGGGCTTCCGCCGCATCCGGCGAGGGCGGCCACCACGATCGTGGCCCCCGTGACGCGAGCGGCGAGCGTTTCGAACGAACGTTCAGGGATCTCCATGGATGTTCCTCCGTGGCGCGTCCCACGTCGCTCCGTGAGACGCGCCTCCCGATGGTCGCGATACGAACGTATTCAGATCATCAAGACGACGCTAAGAAACTGTGAAGAGAGGTGAACCGGAAGGCGGTTCGCGCCTAGGGAAGAGGTCCCAGGCCGCCGGGGCCGTGCGGCCCGCGCGCACCTCTTCGGCCCTCCTGCATCTTCTCGAGTTTGTCGCGCTGCTCGGGCGTCAGGATCGCCTTCATCTCCTCGAAGGCGGCGTCGTGGGCCGCGCGCAGCTTCTTTTCCGCCGCGTGCATGGCCAGGGCCGCCTGTCCGACCGCGGTCGCGTCGGCGCCGTCCGCCTCCAGCGCGGTCCGGAAGGTCTCATGAGCCTGGCGCGCCGCCTCCGCGAGCGGCTTGAGCGTCTCTTGCTGCCGGCCGCGCAAGGCTTCGAGCTGCGACTTCTGTTCGTCGCTGAGAGAGAGCTCCTCGGCGAGCCGCCCGTGGCCGAAGCCCGGGCCGAACGCACGATCGTGCGGCGGCGCGCCCGGTCCCTGCGCGTGCGCCATCCCCACCCACGCCAGCGCCCACAGCGCCGCCCCGGCCACGGCTACCTTCGTCTTCATAGTCCCTCCATTCGCGCGCCGCCGAGCCAGGCGGCGCGCCCGACCGATGGTCGCAAGTCCGCGGACGGTTGCCATTAGGCTGAGGCAAAATCGGCGTTAAGGGTGTAAAAGGTCGGGGCGGGCCTCTCAGCCCACGAACTTGTAGCCCAGCCCGTGGACGGTGAGGATGTACTGCGGCCGTCGCGGGCTGGGCTCGATCTTCCGGCGCAGCCAGGCGACGTGCACGTCCACGGTGCGCGTGGTGGGCATCGCGTCGTAGCCCCAGACCTCGTTGAGCAGCTCGTCGCGCGAGAGGGTGGCCCCGCGCTGCCGGATGAGATAGCGCAGGAGCTGGAACTCCTTGGCCGACACCGTGACCTGCGCCCCCGCCCGTGTGACCTCGGCCTTGCGGAAGTCGACGTCGATCTCGCCGAAGCGATACCCTTCCGAGGCCTCGCGGGCGGCGGGCGGCGGGCGCCTCGCGGCGCAGCCGCGCCTCCACCCGCGCCAGCAGCTCCGACATCGCGAAGGGCTTCACCAGGTAATCGTCGGCGCCGAGCCTGAGCCCCAGCACGCGGTCCTCCACCTGGCCGCGCGCGGTCAGCATGAGCACGGGCGTGTCCACGCCGCCCTTGCGGAGGTCGCGGCACACGTCGAAGCCGCTGCGGTCCGGGAGCATCACGTCCAGCACGACGAGGTCGAAGGGCTCGGTCGAGGCGCGGTGCAGGCCGGTCTCGCCGTCCGCGGCCTGCTCGACGAGATGGCCTTCGCTGGTCAGGCGCCCGCTGAGGGTGAGCCGGAGGCCCGGCTCGTCCTCAACGAGCAGGATCCGCTTGCGCACTGCTCTCCTCCATCGATTCGGCCCGCTGGGCCTCCGCCGTGGCCGCCGGCAGCACGAGCGAGAACGCGCTGCCCGCGCCGGGCGCGCTCTCGACCTCGACCGCGCCCCCGTGCGCGTCCATGATCCGCTGCACCAGGCTGAGGCCGAGCCCGCTCCCGGACACCCCCGCCGCCAGGGCCTGCCGCCCCCGATAGAAGGCCTGGAAGATCCGGCCCTGCTCGCTGGGCGGGATGCCGGGGCCGTGATCGCGCACGGTGATGCGCACGACGTCCGCGCGCCCGGTCCGGCCCGCCTCGGCGGAGAGGCCGATCCAGTGGCCGGCGGCGGCGTGGCGGGCGGAGTTCTGGATGAGGTTCTGCAGGGCGCGGCGCAGCGCGGCACGGTCGCCGAGCACGATCGGCAGCGCGGGCGCGATCCGCAGCTCGACTTCGATCCGGGCGTCGGCGAGGGTGCCCGCGCAGGCCTTGAGCGCCTCGTCGACGAGGCTCGCGACCGCGATCGGCTCACCCGCGCGCCGCCGCTCGAACGAGTCGATGCCCGCGAACTCGAGGACCTGCTCGATCATCTCGGCCAGGCGCCGGCCCTCGTCGCGGATCGTCGCGCCGTACACGCGCACCTCCGCCGGGTCGCGTACGAGGCCGTCGGCCAGGTTCTCCCCCGCCGAGCACACCACGGCCACCGGGGTGCGCAGCTCGTGCGAGACGCCGGCCACGAACTCCACGTGCTGCGCGGCCAGCCGCCGCGCGCGCTGGCTGGAGAGCGCGACCATGGCCGCGCTGGCCCCGAGGAGGAGCAGGGTGCCGAAGCTGATCGCCAGGTTGCGATGGCGGGTGTGGGCGACGACCTGCTCGAGGGAGCCCGCGCGATGGGTCACCCCGACTTCCCAGAAGCCGCGGTCAGCGGGCGGCGGACGGAAGCCCCGGCGCGCGTCGCGCGGCGGCCGGTGGGCGAGGAAGGAGGGCAGGTTGGCGGCGCCGGCGCGGAACATCCCGCTGTCGAGCTGGTCGAAGCGCACCTCGAGGAGGCCGGCGGTGGCGTCGGGCGAGGAGTGCAGGGCGTCGGCGGGGTCGGACCGATAGACGACGGTGCGCGGCTCCCGCCGCGTGGTCACCACGACGCAATAGTCGAACTCGCCCCCGCTCGCGAAATAGCGGCCGGCGAGGGCGGGAAGGAGGTCGCGCTCGATGTAGCCGCGATCCAACTGCACGATGACGAAGCCGGCGCTGCGCGGACGGAAGAAGGCCTCGGCGGGACGGGACTCCGGCGAGAAGATCGGAGAGACGAGGGCGGGCACCTCGTCCGCCACCATGCCGAACGGGCCGCGAGGACCACCGCCGCGATCCGGTCGGCCGGGTCCGCCCTCCATGCCTTCGATCCGCTGGCGCAGGGCGGAGAGCTCCGCCGGCCATTCCGTGCCGACGAACGCGCGCGAAGCCTTGTCGAATCGGCGCAGCGCGGGCTTCCCGTTCTCCTGGGTCACGACGTAGACCGCGGCCACCAGGCCGGGGTGCTCGGTGCGCGCGGCCCAGCGTTCGTAGCGCGCGGCGTAGCGGACTCCCCCGTCCGGGCCGAGCATGTCCTCGTCGACCTGCATCCACGCGAACGCGCGCGTGACCTCACGGTCGAAGTCCTGCGCGAGCTGCTCGGCGCGCGAGCGCGCGCTGGCCTGGAGACGTGCCCGCTCCGCCTCCCCGACCTGACCAACCCAGCGGTACTGCAGCGTCGCGAGGAGAACGAGGGCGACGAGGAGCCCGGCCACGGCGGCGAACAACGGAAGGCGAGGCAAACGTACGTGCTCGAACATCGGCTTGCAGACTAGCACGCCGAAAAGCGAAAACCCTTACGAAATCGGGGCTTTTAACCTTCTTTACAAAGACTTTGCCGCACCCTGACGTGTGGGGCGGGGCGCCTCGGGGCTCGTCTCCCCGGATGGACGTCGCCTTGTACCAGGCAGAGGACGCGTCTCGACGCCGGCGCGGGCGGGCGCGTTCCGGCCACGGCATCGCGCGCCGGTACGCGCCTTGCAGGACCGAGGTCGCCGTGGCCCGCCCGTCCGGACGCCAATGTTTCCACCTCGAGAGTGAACAGGAGCGGATCTCACATGACCGAACAGACGCGTCGTCAGTTCTGCGCCCAGGCCTGCCAGATGGCTTCGGCGGCCGCATTGGCCGGCTCGATGGGAGCGGCGCTCCAGGGCTGCGGCGGCGGGGACGGCAGCCGCATCACCGGCGGCACGCTCCCCAGCGACGTGCCGGCGCTGGCGAGGCTGAGCGCGACGGCGTCGAGCGGAGGCGTGACCCTCAAC
>QHVP01000376.1 GCA_003222295.1 Acidobacteriota bacterium
CCAGGGGCAGTGGCCGCAGACCCGGAAGAACTATGGGGGCATCCTGGATTGGATCGGAACCATGGGTCCCCGCACTCTCCTGAACGCGCGCGTGGCCTTCACCCGCTTCACGGAGTCGAGCTACCAGACCGACGTGAAGGAGTTCGACCGCGGCCCCCTCGGCTTCCGGAACCTCCCCGGCCGGTTCCTGCCCCGCATCGACCTCGAGGAGTACACCGGGGTCGGCGTGGGCGGCGAAGGGCTCGGCGTCGTCGACAACACGGCCAGCACGCAGGCCAGCTACAACCACACGTTCTCGCGCCACACACTGAAGCTGGGCGGCGACTACCGCAACATCCGCAGCAACCCATCCAGCAGCGGCAACAGCAACGGCTTTTTCAACTTCACGCGCGCCTTCACGCGGCGCGATCCCAACTCCGCCGACAACACGAGCGGCAGCTCGGTGGCCAGCTTCCTGCTCGGCTACCCGGCCAGCGCCAACGTGGGCGCGGGCAACGCGCGGGCGTTGCAATGGCATTACCTCGCGCTCTTCGCCCACGACGACGTGCGGGTGACGCCCAAGCTCACCCTGAACCTCGGCCTGCGTTGGGACTACGAGTCGGGGGTTACCGACCGCCAGGACCGCGTCGTCCGCGGGTTCGCCTTCGATCAGCCCAGCCCGCTGGCGGAGAGGGTGCGCAACGCCCCCGGCGCCGCGCAGTGCCCGGCCTGCACCGACCTCAAGGGCGGCCTGCTATTCGCTGGCGCCGGCGGCGTGCCCCGTTCCCTGTTCGATCCGGACCGGAACAACTTGCAGCCGCGCCTCGGCTTTGCCTACTCGCTCGACTCCCGGACCGTGATCCGCGGCGGCTACGGGCTGTACTACCAGTACCGAAGCCAGTTCGGGTCGCAGACCGGGTTCTTCGTCGACACGCCGTACATCGCGAACGACATCACCGGCCGCGTGGGTGTGCCCGAGCTGGGGATCAACACGCTCTCCAACCCGTTCCCGGCCGGCCTCGTCGCGGCGCCGGGGGCGAGTCAGGCCCTCCTCACCCAGGTCGGCCAATCGATCAGCTTCGACGATCCGACCAACCGGGTGCCCCACATCCACGCGTTCAACCTCACCGTCGGCCGGCAGCTCGCGCGGGACCTCATGGTGGAGGTGAGCTACGTGGGCAGCCGGATCCGCGACCTGTCCGTCGGAAAGAACATCAACGCCATCAGCGCCGCGGACATGGCCAAGGGCGCCACCTATCTGCAGGAGCGCGTGCCCAATCCGTTCGCGGGCCTGCTCCCCGGCTCGGGCTTCAACGGGGCCACTGTCCAGCGCCAGCAGCTCCTGCGACCGTACCCGCAGTTCGATACCGTCACCGAGAACTCCATGTCGATCGGGAAGACCTGGTACAACGCCATCCAGGTCATCGTGCAGAAGAGGATGTCCCACGGCCTGAAGTTCACGAGCTCGTACACGTACTCGCGGACCAGGGAAAGGAACAGCTTCCTCAACCCCCAGGACACCGAACTGGTGGAGCAGCCGACCGACTACGATCGGCCGCACATCTGGGTCTTCAGCGGCACCTACGAGCTGCCCTTCGGCAAGGGACGGCGCTTCGGCGCAAATGCCCGTGGGCTCCGCAACCTCCTCATCGGCGGCTGGCAGGTCAACTGGGACTTCGCGGCGCAGTCGGGCCGGGCGCTGGACCAGCCCGGCGGTCTGGAGCCCATCGCGTCCGCGAAGCTCGATCACCCGACACCCGAGCGCTGGTTCAATACCTGTTACTTCGACCTGGGCGGCGTGCCCCAGAAATGCCTGCAAGACGAGACGCCGGTCTGGCGCCAGCGGCCGCCGTTCACACTGCGGACCACGCCCAACCGGTTCTCCGATATCCGCGTGCCCTGGAAACCCACGCTCGACGCTTCGCTGTTCAAGACCTTCCGCTTCAACAGCCGCTATCGCGTCCAGATCCGCGTCGAGGCCTTCAACGCCTTCAACTCCGTGATCTATCCAGCGCCCAACACCGACTTCGCCAGCCAGAACTTCGGCAGGATCCCCGACCCCAAGGGCACGATCTACTTCCCGCGGAACGTCCAGCTCGGAGTGAAGTTCTTCTTCTGAGTGAGCGCCACTCTCGGTTGACTTACCGAGGACACCGGGCGTAGACAGGACTAGACGGCTGACCCGGAGGTGCTCGTGAGGAACCGAATGCTGGGAACCTCTCCGCGATGGTCCTTCGTGGCCGCAGCGATGCTGCTGGCGGTGGCGCTCGCGGCGAGGCCGGCCGCCGCCCAGGCGCCGGTCGGGGGCATCGCCGGCGTCGTCACCGACCCGAGTGGCGCCGTCCTCCGCGGGGCCACGGTGACCGTGACCTCGCTTTCGACCGGCGCCACCCGATCCGTCGTCACCGACGACCAGGGCTACTTCCTGGTTTCGACGCTCAAGCCCGGGGACTACAAGCTCCGCATCGCCAACCCGGGGTTCGCCGACTTCGTCGCCGACCGCGTCGCCGTCAATGTCGGGCAGACCGCGCGCGCGGACGTGGTGATGAAGGTGGAGGCGCTCAGCGAGAGCGTCCAGGTGACCGCGGAGTCCGTCGCCATCGACACCACGCAGGCCACGGTCGGCGGCGTGGTCACGGCCCGCCAGATCAACGAGCTGCCGCTCAACGGGCGCAACTACCTCGAGCTGGCCCGGCTGCAGCCGGGGGTGGAGATCCAGGAGGGGCGCGCCTTCGATCCGACCAAGAGCCGCTACACGGGGGTCTCCGTGGGCAGCCGCAACGGGCGCGAGGCGCGGATCACGATCGACGGCGTGGACGCGGTGGACGAGCACGTCGGCACCACCACCATCAACATCTCGCAGGACGGCATCCAGGAGTTCCAGGTCTCCGTCTCGTCCGCGGACCCATCCGCGGGCCTGAGCGCGCTTTCCTGTTCAACCGCGGCTCCGGGATGGCCGCGCGCCCCAGCTTCGCCTTGGCGAAGCCGGACTTCTCCCGCAACCAGTTCGGCGGCTACCTCGGCGGCCCGGCCGTGAAGGACCGGCTCTTCCTGTTCGGCAACGTGGAGAAGACCAAGGAGAACGCGGCCATCGGCCTCTCCACGCCGTACTTCCCGGCCCTCACGTCCTACAAGGCGCAGTTCGATGCGTTGTCCACGACGGTGCGCGCGGACTGGCGCGTCTCCCAGCGCAACGACGCCTTCTTCCGCTGGAGCCGCGACCACAACGAGAGCCTCGGCAACTTCGGAGGAAACCGGCTGCCCTCGAGCGCGAACATCAACGCCAACAACACGAATCAGTTCGTGGGAGGGCTGGACACGGTGCTGACCTCGAAGATCACCAACAGCTTCCGGGCCGCGGTGACCGATTTCAAGAACCGCGTGCTGCGCCCGCCCGCGGACGCGCAGGCGGTGGTGGTACCGGGACTCGAGGACATCCGCATCATCACCGACGACGGAGCGCTGATCTCCGGCCCCGACAACATCACCCCGCAATCGACGTTCGAGCTGTTCAGCCAGTTCCGGGACGACCTCACCTGGGCGGCGGGTCGCCATGTGATCCGGGGCGGCGTCGACGTGGTGCACTACCGCGTCCGCGTCACCAACTTCGTGAACGGCTTTCCGCAGTTCAACGTGGTGTCTCCGGCGTCGCGCAACCCGGCCGACATCCTGGACCAGCCGTTCATCAACACGACGCTGGGCAACAAGAACGGCAAGCGCATCCCGGGCACCCCCGACAACGCCCATCGCAACACGCGCTTCTCGGGGTACGCCGAAGACACCTGGCGGATGCGCAACAACCTCACCTTCAACCTCGGCCTGCGCTACGAGATCGACACGCACCCGCTCAACAACGACTTCGACAAGGCCAGCCTGGTGGGTCCGATCCTCCCGCACGGCACCGACCCCACCCCGATCGACAAGAACAACCTGGCCCCCCACTTCGCCGTGGCCTGGGATCCCTGGAAGGACGGCAAGACTTCGATCCGGTTCGGGGCCGGGATCTACTACTCGCTGCGCATCAGCAACCTGGTGACCAACGAGCGGGCCTCCATCGCCCCGTTCAACTCCGGCAACGACACCATCACGCTCACCGCGGGCTCGCCGAGCGGGGGGCCGCAGGACTTCAACCGCGACGGCCGGCCCGACTTCGATTTCTCTCCGGCCCTGACCGCGGGCACGAAGGTGCGGACCGCCGTCCCCATCATCCTCGCCGGCCAGAACGTCTACGTCGCCGCCCCGCCTTCCAACGTCCCCACCCTCGACATCACGCGCACGGGGCTCGTGATCAGCAACGACCTGCAGACACCGTACTCGAAGCAGCTCAACTTCGGCTTCCAGCGGGAGCTGCCCCTGCGCAGCGTCCTCGACGTGAACCTCGTCTACAGCCGCACCGAGCACGAGTTCATGCGCGACCTGGACGCGGCGAACTTCTTCCCCGGCAACGGCCGGCCGATCATCCTCGGGGACGGGCGGCCCCCCACCAACGCCATCACCAACATCACCTCCGACGGCTACTCCCGCTACAAGGCGCTGACGGCCAGGCTGGAAAAGCGGTTCTCGGGCCGCTATCAGGTCACAGCCGCCTACGCGCTGTCGAAGCTGGAGACGAGCACGGCGGACGGCCTCGGCCTGGGAGCGGGCACGCTCGTCAATCGCAACGTGGCCGCGAACTTCGGGACGGGTCCCCTGGACCGGCGGCACCGCTTCACGCTCAGCAGCATCGCCGAGCTGCCGAAAGGCTTCCGGCTGTCCCTGATCTCGACCATCTACAGCGCGGTGCCGGCCTCGATCCTGGTCGGCTCGGCGGACCTCAACGGCGACGGCATCAACGGGGATCTGCTGCCCGGCACGCGCCGCGGCTCGTTGGGGCGCGAGGTCAAGAGCGTGGACGCGCTCAACGCGGCCATCCGCAGCTACAACTCGACCCTCGCCGGCACGCTCAACGCGCGGAACCAGCGGCTGCCGTTCGCGGTGGAGATTCCCGACGGCACCCGGTTCGGCGATTCGTTCATCTCGCAGGACTTCCAGCTCTCGTACGTCCTGAAGATCAAGGGACGGGCCAAGGTCGAGGCCACCGCGCAGGTCTTCAACGCCTTCAACTTCTCGAACCTGGTCGGCCCCGCCGGGCTGCCTTCGTCTCCGTACGGGGGCACGCTGCCGACTCTCGCCACCTTGCCCGCCGGGTTCAAGGTGAATGCGGATGGGAGCCTGCTCGATGCCGGCGGCAACCGAGTGGTGGCGGGGGCCACGCGGCTCCCCAGCGGCAACCTGATCACGACGACCTTCGGCAGCTTCGGCGCGGTGCGGCCGTCGATCCCCACGGGAACGGGGCTGCCGCGCGCGGCCCAGCTCGGCCTGAGGGTCAGCTTCTAGGAGGAAAGATTCCGAAGGCGAGGACACCGCCGGGCCGGTGGCGGTAGGCTGGATCCTGATGACGATCTCGCTCGTCGGTCTGCTCATCCTCCTCTTGATCGCCGGCCTCTGCGGCGGCGTCGGACGTGCCATCGCCGGCGGCACCAACGGGGGATGCCTCGTGTCCATCGCCCTCGGGTTCATCGGCGCGCTCATCGGGTCGTGGCTGGCGCACCGGCTCCGGCTGCCGGAGCTGTTCGCGATCACCGTGGGCCGCGAGCACTTCCCCGTGCTCTGGTCGATCATCGGGGCCGCGCTGTTCGTGGCCCTGGTGCACCTGCTGTCCGGCGGCCGGAG
>QHVP01000025.1 GCA_003222295.1 Acidobacteriota bacterium
GGACACGTTCGACACCTGGCGCGCCCACTCCGCGATGTTCAACGTGAAGGGCGTGACCACCCCGACCCTGATCCAGCACGGAGAGTCGGACAGGCGCGTGCCCATCTCGCAGGGCTATGAGCTCTACAACGCGCTCAAGCGACAAGGAGTGACCACGAAGATGGTCGTCTACCCGCGGCAGCCGCATGGCATCCAGGAGCCCAAGCTCATGCTCGACGCCATGACGCGGAACCTCGAGTGGTTCGACCTCTACGTCCTCGGACGCAACGCCTCCGCCCACAACTGAAAACGTCGCCGCTCCCACAGGCTGGCAGACGAATTGCATCGGGTGACGGAGGAGGAACCATCACCATGGCGCAAAGGAAATCGTCCAGCCGGCGCAGATACGGTGCCAAAGCGGGCAAGAAGGTCAAGCGGGCCATGCACGAGATGAAGCGCGGCCAGCTCAAGTCCGGCCGCTCGGGCAAGAAGGTGACGAGCCGCAAGCAGGCCATCGCGATCGGGCTCAGCGAAGCCCGCAGCGCGGGGGCGAAGGTCCCGTCGAGGCGCAAGAAGTAGCCCGCGCCCTCCGGTGTCCGACGCTTCGGCCGCCGGAGGGTCGCCTTTCCTTTCCTTCATGGCCCGTCTCAGCCCGCCGTACCCGCCTCCCGATCCCCATCCGGAGCCGGCACCGGTCACGGTACCCAATCCCGCGCCCGATCCCCACGTACCGTCGCCGAATCCGGCCCCGTTTCCGGCCCCCCTCCCTTCGCCCGATCCGGCTCCGGATCCGGCACCGATGCCGTCGCCGAACCCGACCCCGCTTCCGGGGGTCTACTGAGAGGGGGGGCACGGCGGTCGGTCGACGATCTGCCGGACGCGATCCTCGAAGGCGGCGGCCCAGTTCTCCATGTTGCGCCCCCGCTCGGATTGCCGGAGGAAAGCGGGGAAGCGCGCCGCATCGAAGAGGGTGACGATCTGGGCATGGGAAAGCTGGCGCAAGAGGCCGCCGAGCAACTGGCGTCCGGCTTCGCTGATGTGCGCCTCGCCGAACGTCGCGCCGTGATAGGGCAGGCTCTTCATGTCCACGCGGCAGGTGGTGGCGTTCGCCCAGATCGGCGTGCGGGTCCAGCCGTCGAGGTCGACCCCGCGCGGCCCGAACGTCTGGCCGACGTCCTGGAGATAGGCCAGCGGCCTGCATTCCGGACCGGGGGCACCCGAGCCCAGACAGACCAGTCGCTGGTTCGACGCCTTGTTGTCCCAGTGCTCGAGGAACACACCCATCAGCCGCAGGGCGTCGACCTCGGCGCGGCTCGACCCGCCGGCGGCGGGGTCGATCTGGTCCAGCTCGTACCAGGCCCAACCCGTGCTCTCGGCGCCCCGGACCGGGCGGCCGGGCAGCTTGCGCTCGATCGTCACCATGTCGAACGTGACCTCGTGGCTCGGGTCTTGCCGCAGGGCGTCGAGGATCGGGATCTTCGGGTACGGATGCAGGGGACAGCCGCGGCACTTCACCGAGTGCACGACGTACATCCGGTCGGAGCCGAAGCCCAGGGCCGAAAGCAGGCGCGTCGCCGCCACCTCCCCGAAGACCTCGACGCTGTTGTGGCCGTACTTGACCTTGACGACTTCGCCGCCGTCCAACGCGCAGTCGAACTTCGCGGTCCAGCCCACCGAGGGATGCAGCCGGAAGGTGCAGGACACGTCCTCGTCCACGCGAAAGGTCTCCGGCCCCTCCGGGTTGGCGCCGAGGTCGGCGGATGGAATGGGGCGCGGCGGCTCGTGCCACACGCGGGCGGAGCGCAGGGCGCGCCGCCTCGCCGCCTCGCTGCCGGCGTCGCCGCCGCGCGGACTCGAGGAGCCGTTCCCCGTGCCGGACTGCTCGGTCGCGACGCAGGCCCCGAGCATGGCGGCGGCGGCCAGGAGGCCGGCGGCACGGGGACGCATCCCTCCGATTGTCACTCGCCGAACGTCAAGATGCGGACGAGCCGCACCTCGGTGTCGTAGCCGCTGCGCACGGAGAGGACCCAGGACCCACGGGCGTCGCTGCGACGCACGACCGGCCCGGTCAGGTGGCTCCAGCCCGTGTCCTGCTGGTAGATGGAGGACGACACACCCGCGTCCCATCGCCCCGCGACCTTGTACGTGAGGTCCAGGCTGTCCCCGAAGTCGTAGGTGGCGACTCCGCCGGAGATCCGCACGAAGCGTCCCGCGAACGCGATCAGCTTCCAGGGCCCGGCGTCGCCCAGGACGTAGGCCCCGAGCACGACGCCACGCTCCTCCTTCTGCACGCCGGCCACTCCGTAGGCGAGGGGGATCACGGTGAGCCCGTGGGAGGCCTTCCAGGTGTAGCCGAGGCCGAGATAGAACTCGTCCTGGCCGGGCACGCCGACGTAGAGGGCGTCGAGCATCACGCCGCTCGAGAACGTGTGGTTGAGGTCGGCGAAGCGATAGCTCGCGGTCGAGCCACGCAGCTCGATCGCGGTCTGGCCCCGGGCCGATGCGGGGAGGCCCGCGGCCAGGCCCGCCGCCAGCACTCCCATCGCGACCACGCGCCTCACGCGCCCGCAGTGTCACATCGGGCCGTCCGTATCGCAATGCTATACTCCGCGCCGTGGACGCGCCGTCGGGCCGCCGCGCGGCCGACCTCGACCCCGAGGTGGGACCCGCATCGAGCTCTCCATGGTGGTTCGGCGCGCCCTTCGGGTGCGGGCGGGAGGGGCTCACGCTCGACGGCCGCTCCCTGGCGGCGGTGGCGGGCCGGCACGGCACTCCTCTTTATGTCTACAGCCGGGCGGCCGTGCGCGCCCAGGTGGCGGCCCTGCGGCGGGTGCTGGCCACGCTGGAGGCGGAGACGCGCGTGCACTACGCGCTCAAGGCCAACCGCTGCCCCGGTCTCCTCGAGGTCCTGCGCGCCGAAGGCGGCCTGGGGATCGACGCCTGCTCGCCACGCGAGGTGGAGGTGGCGCGGGCGGCGGGGTTCGCCGCCGGCGAGATCTCCGTCACCGCCTGCATGCCGTCCAACCGTGACCTCGACGCGTTCGTGGCCCAGGGCGTCCACGTCAACCTGGACAGCCTGTCCGCCCTCCGTCGCTACGGCGCCCGCGCGCCGAAGGGGACCGCGGTCGGCCTGCGCGTCGACTGCGGGATCGAGGTCGGCTACGGGTGCGATCCCAAGCTCGTCTACGGCAACGGCAAGTTCGGCCTGCAACCCGACGCCTTCGATGAAGCGGCGGCTACCGCGCGCGCGGCCGGCCTCGTGGTGACCACCCTGCACGTCCATTGCGGGTGGGGGCTGCGCATGGAAGACGGACCACAGATGGAATGGATCTTCACGCGCATGGCCGAGCTCGCGCACCGCCTGCCCGGAGTCGAGGTGGTCAACGTGGGGGGCGGTCTGGGCGTGCGCCGCCAGGCCGCGGACCGTCCCCTGTCTCTCGCGGCCTGGGCCGACCTCCTGCGCCGCCACCTCACGCCCGCGGTCCGGACCATCGCCTGCGAGCCGGGGACCCTGCTCGTGGACCGCGCGGGCGTGCTCGTGGTCGAGGTGAACACGGTCGAGCGTCGCGGGGGCACGACCTGGGTCGGGGTCGACGCCGGGCACAACGTGAACGTCTACATGGCTCATTACGGCATCCCCATCGAGATCGTGCACCTCGCGCGCCCGCTGGATCCCGTCGAAGCGTCGTACGCGGTGGCCGGGAACATCAACGAGTCCAACGACGTGTTCGCGCGCGCGGCCCTGCTCCCCCGCATCCAGGAGGGCGACCTGCTGGCCATGCTGCCTGCCGGCGCCTACGGCGCGAGCATGGCCAGCGAGCACTGCCTGCGCGGCCCGGCTCCCGAGGTGGTGGTCTGATCCCGCAGCTCGACCGGCCGGCGGCCGCGGTGTCGCGGAACGACTACGGCGCCTGTGTGGTGGCCGTGCGTGACCTCGCGGAGGGGGGGACGGTCGAGCGCTTCGAGGGTCCGGTGATGCCCTGGGACGAGGTGCCCCCGGCCGAAGTCATCTATGTGATCTCGTTCGAGCCCTACCGCTGGCTGGTCCCGCGGACGAGCGCCCGCTACCTGAACCACTCCTGCGATCCCAACTGCGAGTTCCGGCCCACGCGCGACGTGGTCACGCGTCGCGCCGTCGCCGCCGGCGAAGAGCTGACCATCAGCTACGACTGGGCGGACCGTGCTCAGTACGCGCGTCATCCCGGACATTATTTCTGGGACCCGCGCTGGACGTTCGCCTGCCGCTGCCGGTCCCCCCGATGCCTGGGCCTGATCGACCGCTATCGCCCGGTGTAGGCCTCCTCGTCCATTCGTTCCTGATCGGGATCCCGCGCCTCCTCACCGCGACCGCGGCCATGGCCTTGTTCCTCACCTACTTCGAGGCGCGCCACCTGCCCTACGTCTACATCGCGGCCGCGGTGGCCATCCCCCTCACCGGCTTCCTCCGCTTGAAGCTGGCGGCGCGGCTCTCGTTCGTCCGGCTGCTGACGGTGGATCTCCTCTTCGTACTGGTGGTCCTGCTCGCCCTGCGCGTTCTGCTGGCGGGACGGTGGCCGGGATCGGTGGCGATGGTCCTCCCCGTCTGGTACGAGATCGAATGGGTGCTCCTCAGCCTCGAGTTCTGGGGGCTGGCCGGACAGGTCGTCAACGTCCGGCAGGGCAAGCGCCTCTTCGGCGTGATCGGGACGGGTGAGCTCCTGGCCGCGACGTTGGTCGGGCTGGCCGCCCCCGCCATCGTGCAGCGCCTGGGGACGGCGAACCTCCTGCTCGTCTCCGCGGCCTCCGTGGCCCTCTGCCTCGTGCTCCTGGCCGCCATCGCGCGCGCATTCCCCGTGCTGGGGACGTCACCGGGGCCCGAGCGCGTCGTGCCCGACCGGAGGCGCTACGCCGACCTGCTTCGCAGCCGGTACCTCCTGCTCGTCTTCGCGCTGGTGGCGCTCTCCTACCTCGGCTACTACGTGCTCGACAACGCGTTCTACAACGTGGCCCAGGCCCGTGCGCGCGACGCCGTCGAGCTGGCCTCCTTCCTGGGCGTCTTCTGGGCCGTCGCCGCCCTCATCACCCTCGGCTTCCGCACGATCCTTTCCAGCCGGGTGCTCTCGCGCTACGGGCTGGTGGGAGGGCTCCTGGCCCTGCCCGCCGCGGTGGGAGCGGGCGTGACCGTCATCAGCGCGTCGGCGCTGCTGGGAGCGGGAGCGGGGCTGCTGTTCTGGCTGATGTCCCTCACGAAGCTGTGCGACCAGTCGCTGCGGGACTCGCTCGACCGCAGCGCGGTCCTCGTCCTGTACCAGCCGCTGCCGCCGCCGCAGCGCGTGCGGGCGCAGACGGCGGTGGAGGGCATCGTGGGGCCGCTGGCCGGAGGCGTGTCGGGGGTCCTGCTCCTGCTCCTCATCCAGTTGCTCCGCTTCCAGGCCGTGCAGCTCTCGGGGCTGCTCGTCATCGTCGTCGCGGCCTGGGCCGCGGTGGCGCTCTGGCTGCGCCGCGAGTACAGCGAGACGCTCAGCCGCGCGCTGGCGAGCCGGCGGCTCGGGATGGGCTCGCTCGGCCTGGCCGACGCCTCCAGCCGCGCCGTCCTGCTCCAGGGGCTCCGCAGTCCGCGGGCGGCGGAGGTCCTGTACTGCCTGGAGGCGTTGGCGGGCATGGGACACCGTTCCTACGCGGAATCGCTGCCTTCCCTGCTGGACCATCGCGCGGCGGAGGTCCGTCGCGAGGCCCTCCTGAGCATCGAGCGGCTCCGGCTGGGGGAGGCGGTGCACGAGGTACGGCGCCAGGCGGAAACGGAGTCGGAGCCGGAGCTGCGCGGTCTCGCCTTGCGCGTGCTGGCCGTCGTGGGCGGGACGGAGGACCTCGCGCGGCTGACCCTGTCCCTCGACGACGGCGTGGAAGCCGTCCGGATGGGGGCGACGGCCGGTCTGCTGCGTCTCGGAGGAGGCGGCGAAGAGGCACGGCGCCGCATTGCCGCCGACGCCGTGGCCGCGGACCCGGCCCGCCGCCTTTTCGCGGCGAGGGCGATCGGCGAGGCGGCCGTGCCTGCGCTGGCTTCGGTGCTGACGGACCTGCTACGGGACGGCGAGCCGCGCGTGCGTGCGGCCGCGATCGCGGCCGCCGGACGCGTGGGCGGGCCCTCTCTCTGGCCGCTGGTCGTGGAGGCGCTCGGCGATCCCTCCGTGCGCTCGGCCGCGGCCTCCACACTCCTGGCCGCCGGTCCGGCGGCGGCGGACGCGCTGATCGCCGCCCTGGACGCGTGTGACGCGCCCGCCTGGGCTCCCGTCGATCGGCCGCGCCGCCGCCGCCTCCTTCGGCTACTCGGCCGGGCTGGGGGTGATCGCGCCGCGGCCACGCTCTGGCGGGCGGCCACCTGCGCGGCGGCGGAAGTCCGGGACGTGGCCCTGCCTTCGCTGGCGGTGAGACCGCGTCCGGCCAGCCTGGCGCCGGCGGCGGTGCGCGAGAGGGTGCGCGCGGAGGCGATCGAGGGGGCATCCATCCTGGGCGTCATCGACGACCTCGGGGCCGAGCCGGTCGTCGAGATCCTGCGTCTCGCTCTCGCGCACGAGATGGTGCGGGCGCGGGAGCGGATCCTCTGGCTCTTGTCCCTCCTCTACTCGCCGGAGGCCGTCCTGCGGGCGCGCGCCCATCTGTGGAGCCGCTCCGCGGAGAAGCGGGCGCAGGCGGTGGAGCTCATCGACAGCCTGGCCGACCCCGAGATCGCGGCCCTCGTGATCCCGTTCCTCGAGGACGTCCCGGACGACATGCGGCGCGCGCGCCTTTTCGCGCTCCTTCCGGAGGGAAGGCGGGCGCGCGGCGATCAGATCGCACGCCTGGTCGTGAGCGGCGGCGGGCTCGGACCCTGGGCGCGCGCCTGCGCGCTCTGGGTGGCGGGCGAGGTCCGTCGCCGGGACCTGGAAGAGGCGGTCCGGCGCGCAGGGGAGGACGGCGAGGAGCTGGTGAGGGAGGCGGCGGCCCAGGCGCTGCGCCGCTTCCGCGGCGAGGCGAAGGGCATCCCGGGAGGTGGAGAGGTGTTGTCGACCATCGAGAAGGTGGTGGTGCTCAAGGGGGTCAGCCTGTTCTCGGAGACGCCGGACGAGGTGCTGGCGGACGTGGCCGCCCTCCTCGAGGAGGTCGATGTGGACGCGGGCGAGATGGTCTTCCAGAAGGGCGACGTCGGGTCCGCGCTCTACGTCGTCGTCGAGGGAAGGGTCCGCGTCACGAGCCAGGACCGCGTGCTCGTCGAGCTGGGGCCTCGCGACA
>QHVP01000377.1 GCA_003222295.1 Acidobacteriota bacterium
ATCGTTCTCGACGCCCAGCATCTTGCAGGCGCCGTCGTAGATCTGCTTGGCCGCGTTCTTCGCGTTCTGCAGCTCGGCCAGGCGCTCCTTGACCTTCGCCAGCTCCTCCTCGATCTGGGTGTTCAGATCGGTGATCTGCTTGCGGGTCATGTCCAGCGTGGTCTGGTAGAACTGCTCCTGCTCCTTCGACAACGCCATGGGAAGACGTCCTCCTCTACTTGATGCCGAACCGCTTGAGCAGCTTCTGGATGGACATCGGGTCCTTGGCCGGCGCCCGGGGAGGCGCCTCCGCCGGCGGCGGCTCCTCCGCGGGCGACTCCTGCAGCTCTTCGATCTCCGCCGGGCCGGCCCCGTGCGCGCCCTCGCCGTCGGCCGGCATCCGCTCTCCGCGCTCCTGTCCGTCGAAGAGGATCTCCAGGAAGCGCACCAGCCCGCTGGCGGTGGCGGGCTGCCATTCGTGCAGGACGCGCTCCAGGTCGCGCAGCATCTCGCCCGCGTCCTGGTAGCGCACTTCGGGGTCGCGCTCGAGGGCCTTCATCACTACTTGCTCGAGCTTCTCCGGGATCTTGTCGTTGATGGTGGTCGGGGGCGGCACGCGGCACTCGCGCACCGTCTCCAGGATGCTCATCTCCGACGTCCCCAGGAACGGCTTCTGCTCGGTCAGCATCTCGTAGAACACGATACCCAGCGAGAAGACGTCGGAGCGCTTGTCCATCGGCTTGCCCCAGGCCTGCTCGGGGCTCATGTACAGGAGCTTGCCGCGCAGCGCGCCCTTGTCCGTGGTCGAGGCCTTGCTCGCCGCCTTGGCGATGCCGAAGTCCGTCAGCTTCACGTCGCCTTCGAACGAGATAAGGATGTTCTGGGAGCTGATGTCCCGATGGACCATGAGCATGGGCTCGCCCTTGTCGTCCTTCTTGCGGTGCGCGTACTCGAGGGCGGCGCAGACCTTGCTCACCACGTAGGTCGAGATATCCAGAGGGATGCGCAGGCCGTGCTCCCGGGCCCGCCTCATGATCGTGCGCAGGTCCCGCCCGTGCACGTACTCCATAGCGATCCAGTAGTTCTTTTCGTGCTTGCCGAGGTCGAAGATCTGCGCGACGTTGGGATGGGCGAGGCCGGCCACCATCTTGGCCTCGTCGATGAACATATCGACGAATTCCTTGTTGTCGGAGAGGTGGGACAGGATGCGCTTGACCGCGACCACTTTCTCGAACCCCTCGACGCCCGTGCGCTTGGCCCGGAAGACCTCCGCCATGCCGCCGACGGCGACGCGCTCGAGGAGCTGGTAGGGCCCGTAGCCGCGGGTCCCGGAGGCGGCCTCGACCGGCGCCGTCGTCGTGGGCCCGTCGATCACCGGCGCTTCGGCGGAGGTGGCGGCGGGGGCCTTGGGCTCGGGGACGTCTTCGATCAGGCGGCCGGGGACGGGCGCGGGCGAGTCGGCGCTGGCAAAGGCGTCTTCGGCCAGCGCGGCCAGATCGAGGCCCGGGCCCGCGGCCGGCGCCGGCTTGCGCGGCGCGGCGGCGGTGAACTTGGTGGCGGTGCGGCTGGCCGGCTTGACGGCTTCGACGACGTCGTCCGGAGGCGGCGGCTTCAGGTGGAGGAGGTCGCGCAGCGATTGCGACTCGTCGGACGCGGCCCGAGCCGCAGGGAACGGGTCGCCCTTGGGCCTCGCCGCCGGCGGGAAGACGTTGAGCAGGAGGTCGTCGTCCTCATCCGCGGGCGTCACCGGCGGTGCGCCGGTTGACGGGGCCACGGCGGCCGGCGGCGGCTCCTCCGCCTTGGGGGGCGCTCCACGGGACGGCGGCGTGGGCGCGCTGCCGAGCGTGTCGTCGAGGAGGCCGTCGCTCTCGTCCGCGGGCGGCGCCGCCGGGGCCGCGGCGGCCGGCTCTTCCGACCCCAGGGCGGCAGACCCTTCGTCGATGAGCTCTTCGATGCCCGGCGCCTCGGAATACATCTCTTCTCGTAGCGCCGCCTCCGCGGGCTCCGAGAACGCGTCGAGCAGCGCGGCGACGTCCTCGGGGAGCTTCTCGCCCGGAGCGGCGGGCGATGACAGAGGCGAGGCCTTGCGCGGGGCGCCGGGCTCGCTCACCTGCACCTTGATCGGCCCCTTCCGGCCTGCCGGGGGCGCCGCGGCGGGTCGGGCGCTGGGCGCGGGAGGCCCGTCCACCATGTCGCCGAAGAGATCCTCCGAGGTGAGCAGGTCCGGCGCGGCGGACTCGTCCTGGGCCTTGGGCGGCGCGGCCGTCTTGTCCGGGCGGCGGGTCGTCATCACCGGTCCGAAGGACACCAAACCCCCGGCGGGTGGGGGTCACGGGCAGGATAGTCAGCTTGGGGGGTTAAGTCAACGACTTGTCGTAAGTTACGACCGCTGCCGGCTCCAGTAGGCGTAGGCGGGAAGCCCCAGGGCGGTGAGGACCAGACCCATTCCTGAGTTCCGAGGGTCGCCGACCAGGATGTTATAGAGGAAAAAGACGGAAACGAGGATGTAGAGCGTCGGAAGGACCGGGTATCCCCAGGTCTTGTACGGACGCGGAAGGTCCGGCCGGCGGCGGCGCAGGACGAACAGGCCGACGACGGTGAGCGTGTTGAAGAGCAGCGACGAGAACGCGGTCAGGGTCAGGAGGTCGTTGTAGGTGCCGGTGAGGGTGAGCACCGCCGCCACCACGCCTTGCATCAGGAGGGCCGGGGCCGGCGTGCGGTACGTTGGATGGACATCGCCGGCCCGGCGGAAGAACAGGTCGTCACGGCTCATCGCGTAGAGCACCCGCGCCCCGGCCAGGATGAGGCCGTTCACGCAGCCGAACGTCGAGATCATGATCGCGACGGCTATGAAGGCGGCGCCCGCCGGCCCCATCATCCGCTGCGCGGCTTCGGCCGCGATGCGGTTGTCCTTCACCGCGTACATCTCCTGGATCGGCACCATGTACATGTAGACGGCGACGGCCGCGCAGTACACGGCCATGACGCCGAGCGTGCCCAGCACCAGCGCCTTGGGCAGGTTCCTTTCCGGCTCGCGCATCTCCTCGGCCGCGAAGGTCACGGAGTTCCAGGCGTCGTAGGCGAAGAGCGCCTTGCTCATGGCCACGCCCAGGGCGGCGAAGAGCCCGATCTTCAGACCCTCCGGCCCCAGGGCGACTCCCACCAGCGGCCGGAAGTGGCCAGTCGAGCCCTTGCCGCTCACGATCGCGATGATCACCAGCACCGCGACCGCTGCCACCTTCGCGATGGTGAAGACGTTCTGCACCATGGCGCCCGTGCGCAGGCCGTTGATGTTGATCCAGGTGAGCGCGGCGATGACGACCAGCCCGACCGCCTGCGCGGTCGTGAACGGGTACCGGCCCACGGAGAAGAGGACGGTTCCTTCGCCGATCGCGGGGAGGAACACGCCGAGGTACTTGGCGAAGGCGACGGCCACCGCCGCGATGAAGCCGGTGTTGATCGCGAGCAGGAACGTCCACCCGTAGAGGAAGCCCCAGAGCGGGCTGAAGGCTTCCTTCAAGAACACGTACTGGCCGCCGGCGCGCGGCAGGGCCGCCGCCATCTCCCCGTAGGCGAGCGCGCCGAAGAGGGTGAGGATGCCGCCCACGATCCAGAGGCCGATCAGCAGCCCCGGGGTCTGGACGAAGCCGGCCATGATCGAGGGGGCGACGAAGATCCCCGAGCCGATCACGCTGCCCACGATGAGCGTGGTGGCCTCGAGGAGGCCCAGTCCCCGGACGAGGCCGCCGCGATCCGGCGCGTCCGAACGGGCAGGGGTGGCCATGGAAGGCGCAGGAGGATACCTCACTCCTGCGGTCTATAATCCCCCAACCCGACGCTTTCGAGGCCGGGTCGATAATGGATTACCTCTTTTCCATTCCCTACCTTCCTCAGATCCTCGTCGTCATCGTTCTCTTCGTCGCTTATCAGCAGATCGCCCCTCGCCTGCGCGTGCGGACACCGGGCAGCGCCGGGAGCATGGACGACGTCCTCGGGAAGGTGCTCGGTCCGAGCTACCGGGAAGGGAAGCTCAACCGCCAGGTCGCGTCCTATCGCAAGCAGGGCCATGCCCTGGCCGCGGGCAAGCTGCTCGAGGATGCGGGGCGCCTGCCCGAAGCGGCGGATGCGTACCTCGAGGGCCAGGAGTACTACGCGGCCGCCGCCACCTTCGAGAAGATCGGCCGGCTCGAGAAGGCGGCGGACTACTACCTCCAGTCGGGGGACTACAAGAAGGCCGCAAACGTGTACATCGCCGCCAACAAGCCGGCCAAGGCCGCGCAGCTCTTCCTCGAGAAGGGCAACTCGCTCGAAGCGGCGCGCCTGTTCGGCCTGGCCGGGCAGTCGGACAAGGCGGCCGAGCTCTACGTCAAGGGCGGCTATCCGCTGCGCGCGGCGGAGGCCTACCAGGTGAAGGAGGAGTGGGGCAAGGCGGCGGAGTGCTACGAGAAGCACTTCATGGAGAACGTCTCGTTCAGCACGCAGTACTCCTCCACCGCGCCCTCCGTCGACCAGAAGAGCGCGCTGCAGGCGGGCCGCCTGTACGAGCGGGCGGACCAGCTCCCCAAGGCCCTGCAGATCTACATCCGCGGCAACTACTTCAAGGAAGCGGCGGACGTCTGCATGCGCCAGGGCCAGCACGCCAAGGCGGCCGAGCTGTACCTGCGCGCGGAGGACAACGGCCGCGCGGCCGACGCGTACGAGAAGGGCGGCGATCGGGTGAAGGCCGCCAACCTGCGCGGAGAGGTCGCGCTCAGGGAAGAGCGCGTCGCCGAGGCGGCACGACACTTCCTCGAAGGACAGGACTACCAGCGCTCCGCGGAGCTGTTCGAGCAGGTCGGCATGCTCCCCGACGCCGCCGGGGCGTACGAAGCGGCCGAGAGCTGGGCGGCGGCGGGAGGTGTCTACATCCGCGCCGGCCACAAGGACCTCGCCGCCCAGTGCTACGAGCGCGCGGGCGAGCTGGAGACCGCCGCCAAGCTCTACGAGGAGGCGGGGCAGGCCGCGCGCGCCATCCCCCTCTTCGAGAAGGCGGGCCTGACCTTCAAAGGCGGCGAGGCGGCGGCAGCCGTGGGCGATCGCGATCGGGCGATCTCCCTCCTCCAGCGCGTGGGCGTGAGCGACGACAACTTCCGCGCCGCCACGGAGACCCTCGCCCGCCTGTTCCTGGAGTCGGGGCGCGCTCCCCTGGCGAGGGAGAGGTTGCAGAGGGCGATCGCGGGCGAGGCCGTCTCCGTCGCGAACCTCGATCTCTACTACTGGCTGGCCATCGCCCAGGAGCGCGATCAGCCGGCGGAAGCGCTCGCACTGTACAAGAAGATCCAGGCCGAGCACCTCGGCTTCAAGGACGTCGACGAGCGGATAGCCGCGCTGGAAGCGGGCAAGCCGATTGGTTTCGTCCCCCGCCCGGTGCCGCCGCCCCCGCCCCCGCCGCCCCCGGCGCCGATGATGACGCGGACGTCGATCGCCGTGCCGCGTCCGCCGGGCCCCGCGCCGTCCGCAGCGGCGACGGCACCGGCGGCCACCCCTCCGCCCGCGGCCACACCGTCCGCCCCCGCTTCCCCGGTCCCACCCGCGGTCTCGACCACGATCCCCGCCGCGGGCAAGTCGGCCAAGCCCCGCTTCGTCCCGCACGAGGAAGTGGGACGCGGACGGCTGGGCACGATCTTCCGCGCGGAGGACCTGCTGGACGGTCGCAACGTGGCCATGAGGGTCCTCCCCGCCGCCGTCCTCGCCGGCAACGGCGTGCTCAGCGCGCTGGCCGCGGACCTCAAGGCCGCGGCCGCGCTGTCACACCCGAATGGAGTGAAGATCCTCGGCTTCGTGGAGCGCGAGGGCGATCGCTGCGTCGTCACCGAGTTCGTCCAGGGGCGCCACCTCGGCGACGCCCTCAAAACCGGCCACAAGATGACCGTGCAGCAGGCGCACGGCCTCGGCCGCGTGGTCGCGCAGTACCTTTCGTTCATCCACGGCAAGGGCTTCGTGCACGGCTCCATCCAGCCGTCGAACATCATGGTCGCGAGCGGCGTGCTCAAGGTCGCGGACTTGGGGCTGGGCCGGCTTGCCCACCTCGTGCCGGCGGACGTGGACTATCGGGCGCCGGAGGCGCAGCTCGACGTGGCGGGCGATCTGTACGCCACCGCCGCCGTCCTCTATCACGTCCTCACCGGCGTCCACCCCAAGAAGCAGGCACAAGGGGCGGCCATGCCCCTGCCGAGCACCTACAGCAACGGCGTGCCGGAAGCGCTGGCCGCGGACCTCAAGGCCGCGGCCGCGCTGTCACACCCGAATGGAGTGAAGATCCTCGGCTTCGTGGAGCGCGAGGGCGATCGCTGCGTCGTCACCGAGTTCGTCCAGGGGCGCCACCTCGGCGACGCCCTCAAAACCGGCCACAAGATGACCGTGCAGCAGGCGCACGGCCTCGGCCGCGTGGTCGCGCAGTACCTTTCGTTCATCCACGGCAAGGGCTTCGTGCACGGCTCCATCCAGCCGTCGAACATCATGGTCGCGAGCGGCGTGCTCAAGGTCGCGGACTTGGGGCTGGGCCGGCTTGCCCACCTCGTGCCGGCGGACGTGGACTATCGGGCGCCGGAGGCGCAGCTCGACGTGGCGGGCGATCTGTACGCCACCGCCGCCGTCCTCTATCACGTCCTCACCGGCGTCCACCCCAAGAAGCAGGCACAAGGGGCGGCCATGCCCCTGCCGAGCACCTACAGCAACGGCGTGCCGGAAGCGCTGGACAAGCTCCTGATCCGCGCTCTGCATCCGCGCGTCGAGCTGCGCTTCGGCTCCGCGGACGAGATGCTGGGCGAGCTCAAGAACATGGTCCGGCTGGCGTGAGGTGGCCGGCATGAGCGCCGCCTGCCCGCTCTGCGCCCAGCGCAAGGGGCGGCGCGCCTGCCCGGCCAGGGGGGCGTCCATCTGCTCCGCCTGCTGCGGATCCAAGCGGCGGATCGAGATCGACTGCCCCGCGGACTGCGTGTGGCTGGACGATGGCGCCCACGCCGCGGGTTGGGACGGCCGCGAGACGGAGCGGCGGCGCGATGCCCGCCGCCTCGGGCCGCATCTCCAGCGCCTCTCCCGCGAGCAGACCGACCTCTTCTTCGTCGCCTTGGTGGGGCTGGGCGCATTGCGCGCGCGCCGTA
>QHVP01000378.1 GCA_003222295.1 Acidobacteriota bacterium
CACGTTGAAGGAGGCGCGCGCGGAGATCGGCCGCGCCGTGCCCGACGTGCTGCTCGTCGACCTTCATCTGCCGGACGGCACCGGCATCGACCTCTTCCGAGACCTCGAGGCCAGCCCGGCCACGGAGATCGTCCTCATCACGGGCCAGGCCAGCGTGGACACGGCGGTCGAGGCGATGCGCAAAGGCGCCTCCGACTATCTCGTCAAGCCCGTGGACATGGCGCGCGTGCGTGCCGTGCTCGCGAACGTGGCGCGTACGCGCGAGCTGAAGGAGCAGATCGGGTCGCTGCGGGGCGAGCTGCGCAAGCTGGGACGCTTCGGCCCCCTCATCGGGTCTTCGCCGGTCATGCAGCGCGTCTACGACCTGATCTCGAAGGTGGCGCCCACCGAGGCCACCGCGATCATCCTCGGCGAGACGGGTACGGGCAAGGAGCTCGTGGCCGAGACCATCCACGGCCTCAGCCGCCGGCACAAGGAGCCGTTCCTGCCCGTCAACTGCGGCGCCGTCTCGCCGAACCTGATCGAGAGCGAGCTGTTCGGCCACGAGCGGGGAAGCTTCACGGGCGCCGACCGCCTGCACAAGGGGTACTTCGAGCGCGCCAACCGCGGCACCCTCTTCCTGGACGAGATCACGGAGATGCCGCCCGAGCTGCAGGTGAAGCTCCTCCGCGTCCTGGAGACGGGGAAGGTCACGCGCATCGGCGGCAACGAAGCCTTCAACGTCGACGTGCGGGTGATCGCGGCGACGAACCGCCGGCCGGAAGAGGCGGTCGCGAAGGGCAAGCTCCGCGAGGACCTCCACTACCGGCTCAACGTGTTCCCGATCGCCCTCCCGCCCCTGCGCGATCGCCGCGAAGACGTCGAGCTCCTGGCCCAGCATTTCCTCGCCCAGCTCAACAAGGAGCACGACACCGCCAAGGAGTTCACCCGGCCCGCCGTGAACCGTCTCAAGAGCCACAACTGGCCGGGCAACGTGCGCGAGCTCAAGAACCTCGTGCATCGCGCGTTCATCCTCGCCGACGAGCACATCGGGCTGGACGCGCTGCCCCTCGGCGTGCAGGAGAGCTCCGGCTCGAGCCTCAACGTCAAGGTGGGGACGTCACTGGGCGAGGCCGAGCGCCGGCTGATCCTGGCCACCCTCGAGGACTGCGAGGGCGACAAGAAGAAGGCGGCCGAGGTCCTCGGCATCAGCCTCAAGACGCTCTACAACCGGCTCAACGAGTACAAGACGGCGTAGGCAGCAGCGAGCGAGCGGCTTTGCCGCGAGCGAGCGGTGGGGGGTAGCGCGAAGCGCGCAGGGGGGCGCATCCCACTCGCGAGGCGCGCCCCCCTGATCTCTAGAAAATCTGTCCGAAGCCGAACCAGAACTGGAACGACCTGTCCTCCGGGCGGCGGTTGAGCGGGAACGCGACGTCCACGCGCACGAGACCGAATCCGGACGAGTAGCGGAGCCCGACGCCGACGGAGTGGAGGAGCTTGAGGTCGAAGTCGCGGACGGTGGGAAAGACGTTCCCCGCGTCGTAGAAAACGGCGGCCCCGAAGCCCGTCGGGTGCTGGTAGCGCATCTCCTCGTTCAAGATGATGGTGGCCCCGCCGCCCAGCGCCTCCCCGGCCGGCGTTTGCGGTCCCAGCGCGTCCGTGCCGAACCCGCGCACCGTGCTCGGGCCGCCGGCCTTGAACAGGTCGCTGATGGGCAGCCGGTCCTCGCCGAAGGTGTGGATGCTGCCCACCGAAACCCGCTGCGACCACGTCATCGCTTGCCCCACCGGGACGTTGAACGAGGCCTGCACCAGCTCGCGGAGGTAGTCGAAATCGGAGCCCAGCACCCGGGGCGCGTAGGAGAGGTTGAGGCTGATGAACGACCCGCGCGTGGCATTGAGGGGATTGTCGCGGGTGTCGCGCACGACCGACGCATCGAGGGCGCCGACGTCGATGGGTATGGGCGCCGGACCGAGCGGGGCCGCCCGCTGAAGGCTGTCGCGGTCGCAGGGATCCACGATGCCCCGGATGGTGTGGGTCACCGGCGGCAGTCCCTGGCCCGGACAGGTCAGGCGGCGGTAGCGGTACCCGTAGAGGATCTCGAACGGATGGAACCGATGCACCACCTGCTGCAACTGCACGCCCTGCTCGATCCGGCGGCCCACGTCGAGAGGCGGCGGCGTGGCCCCCGCGACGCCGAACGCGGTGCGGATCGTCTGGCGCAGGTCGAAGGCGGAGATCGTCATGTCCCCGAGCCGCCACACCGAAGGCAGGTGGATCGAGGCGCGGCCCTCGCGGATGTAGCGGCCGGCCTGCACCCGCGCCCCCAGGGTGATGGCCCGGCCGAAGAGGTTCTGGATCTGGCCGTCGACCGATCCGTTGAGCGCGTCCTGACGGTTGTAGCGGACGTCGTAGGCCACGTTGAACGGCGCCCCCTCCTCGAGCTCGACCGTGATCGCGGCCACCGCGTCCGCCGAAGCGGTGACCACGACGCGCCGGAAGATGCCGAGGTCGCGGAGTCTCCGCTCGGCGTAGGCGAGCTTCCGCGGGTCCAGGGGCAGCCCCGGCTTGAGCTCGGTGAGCTGGGCGCGCACGAGACGCTCGCGCGTCCGCCGGATCCCTCGGACCTGCACCGGGCCGATCGTCTGGGCCGTGCCCTCGTGGACGTCGAACACGACGTTGAGGTCCGAACCGCCCTGCTCGAGGCGTGGGTTGACGCGCACTCCCGGGTGTCCGAGCGTCAGGTAGCGGTCGCGCAGCCGCAGCAGGGCCTGATCGACGGCGTTGGGATCGTATCGCCCGCCCGTCGGCAGGGCCGCGACCTTCAGGAGCTCGTCGGGGGGAAGGCTGGCCCCGCTGAACTTGATGGCCACCACCTTCGCTTCCGGGCCCTCCTCGACGGGGACCTCGATCCGCACCACGCCCGGCTCCTCCGCCACGCGCGTCGGTCCCACCTTCGCCAGGAGGTGCTGGGCCTTGCGGTAGGCGAGGCGAATCCCCTCCTCCGCGTCGCGCGGGCGCGTGATGAGCGTGGGCGCGCCGCCCGCCGCGTCCAGGAGCGCCTTCTGCGGAAGCACGGTTGCGCCCGGGAAGCTCACGTCCGCGGTCAGCACGGGGCCGGGCTCGGCCTTGAACACCATGACGTGGTATCCGCCCTCCATCGAGGTCCGCACCTCGACGTTGGCCTTGAGATGGCCGCGACGGCGCAGCTCGTCGAGGATGGCCTCGCGTGCCTTGTCGATCGCCTCTTCCTCGAAGAGAGCGCTGGTCATCCGGCTGTCGATGTTCAGCGGGTTGTCCATCCCCTCGATCCGCCAGCGATGGCGCATCCCGGCCACGCCGGCGAAGACCGCGATGTCGTCGTCGAGGCGCGCGTCCACGACCGCCTCCAGGTAGCCCTGGTTCGCGAGGTGCTGCCGGAGGCGATCGGCGTCGTCGAGGAGATCCCAGTACGTGACCTTCTTGCCCGGACGTGCCTTGGCGACCTGGAGGAGCTCCGGAAACTCCGTCAGCTCTCCCTCGAAGCGTACGTCCCGCAGCTCCACGGGTGCGTACGTGGTCGGCGCCTTGGCGGCGCGCGGCGGGCCTCCGAAGTTCAGGCGCTGGCCGGCCGCGTACTGATAGCTGCCGTCGAACCGCCGCTGGAGCTTGAACGTGATCTGCTGCCCCAGCCGCACGCCGTACTGCGCCTCGTAGTATTGCTCCTCGGGGTTGCTCAGGCCGGTGGAGTAGATGAGGCGCAGGGCGGGCGTGAGCTGCTTGCCGAACGTGAAGTGGGCGGAAGGATTGCCCTCGCGCGCGAGGAGCTCCGGCTGGATGTCCACCTGGTCGATGCCGAGGTCGATGAGCTGGCGGGCCACCGCGCGCGTGAACCGTCCGAGGAGGAGCGCCCCTGCCTGCTCGCCCACGATCCAGCCGCTGCTGGACCACGAGGCCACGTCCGATCGGCCGGTGGCGATGAGGCTCGCGATCTCCTGCGCGGACAGCGTCGGATCCGAGCTCAAATCGAGGGACACGTTCGGCATCGTCCCCGAGACCACCACCGTCACCTGGACGTCCTGCGCGGGGTCCTTGATGACGGTGGTGGCGCGCACGTTGACGTCGGGGTCGGTGGTGCCGTTGTACGTGAGGTATCCCTCCTCGACCGCGAACTCCCGTGTCTGGATGAAGATCTTGCCGCCGGGAAGGAGGTCGAAGCGGCCGTAGGGGGCGGGCGCGGCCATGTCGCCGCGCACGGAGAGGCCGCCTTCGGCCTCGACCTGGGCCAGGTTGTTCCGGACGATGAACGGGTTGGTGGTCACCACGGCCAGGTTCAGCGCGATCGATTGCAGCAGGCGTGAGGGCTCCACGGTGCCCGGCGGCACCGTGGGCGCGAGGAGCGCCTCCTCGAGGAAGATGTCGGTGTCGTACAAGCTGCGCTCGACCGCGACCGATCCGGAGAGGAGGAAATCGCCGGGCTTGCCGGTGAGGGTGAGGTCGGCGTTGAGCCGGGCCTTGAGGTCGCTGAGGATCTGACGGACGGCGCC
>QHVP01000008.1 GCA_003222295.1 Acidobacteriota bacterium
TGTTCCCCATCTCCAGCACGACCGTGATCGGATCGTCGGGGCGGAAGTGGAGCCGCGCGGCGTAGTTGTCGTAGGCCCCGGCCAGGACCTCGAGGACGGAGACGCCCATGGGCTCGTTGATGCCGCCGTCGTAGCGGAGACGGAACTGGGCGCGTGAGGACGTGACGGGCGCGGCGGCGAGGGCGGCGGCCAGGGCCGCCAGCTTGCGCTCGACCTGCGTGTCGGGACGGAGGCGCAGGCTCTGCCGGTACGCGTCCTGCGCGGCCACGCGCTCCCCGATCGCGGCCAGGGCGTCGCCGAGCAGGACGTGCGAGCGCGGGTCGTGATCGTCGAGGGCGGCGGCGCGCGAGGCGGACTCGCGCGCACCCGGCGCGTCTCCCAGGGCCAGCTGCCCTTCGGCCAGGGCCTGCAGGGCGACCACCGACCGCGCGTCGCGGGCCAGGACGCCGCGCAGCAGGCGCGTCGCCCCCGCGGGGTCACCGGCGAGAAGACGCTCGCGGGCCTGGGCGACCTCCGGGCTCTGCGGCGCGGCCCCCGCGCGCTGGTCGATCGACTGCACCAGGCTCTTGGGGAGGCCGAACACGCCGCCGTTCTTCTCGTACCGGAGCTGCGTGCCTTCGTACCACGTGCGGTCGGCTTCGATCACGCGCCCGTTGGTGAGGGTGATGGTGTCCGCCCCCGCCGTCGGCCCGGCCAGCCACCACGCGGCGACCGCGGCCCCCGCGGCGAGCGGCCGCCACCGGCCGTTCAGGGGATGACCTCGGACACTGCGAGCACCTTCGGCGCCGCGCCTCCGTTGCGGAAGTATTCGGGCACGGTGGAGAGCGCCGCGGTGGCACGCGTGGCCGAGGGATAGACACCCCAGACCAGCCGATAGCAGTTGCGCCCCTTGAAATCGACGGGGAGGATGACGAGGTCGGACGCGCTGCCACTGTCGACGGCCTTCTGCACCGTCTCCGACGAGCAGGCGATGAGGAGCTGGATCACGGCGGCGCCCTTGCCCATCGCGCGCGTCGAGGACACGAACGCGTGCGCTGCCTCCGGGAAGCGGCTCGCGCGCAGCAGCGCGCGTCCATCCGGGGCCGCGGCGGGCGGTGACGGCCGCGGCGTGGACGCTGCCACCGGAGTCGGAGCGGAGGCCGGGGCGACGGTGGGCGGCGCCGGCCGTGACGTGGCGGCGCCGGTCGAAGGCGCGGCCGATGGCGCGGCCGGCACGGGCGAGGGCACCACGGTCGCGAGCGTCGTGGTCGGAGTCGTGGGAAGGGGCGAGGTCACGGCGCCCGGAGCGGGGGACGCGCGCGCGAAGAGTCCCGGACGGCCCGGCATGCCCTTGAAGTAGAACCAACCGCCGGCGGCCAGGGCGAGCAGGACCGCGGCCAGGCCGAGGAGGAGCGGTCCCCGCCCCGACGTTTGGCGGCGGCCACCGCCGGAGCGCGCATACTGCGGAGCGGGCCGTTCCGCGGACCTCCCGGGTTTCTCGAGAGGGGTGAGCGGCCCTTCCGCGGCCCGCGCATTCAGGAGATCGTCGAGCGCGGCCAGGTCCTCCTTGCTCGGACGCGACGATCGGGAGGACGGGGCCGTGATCGGCTCCCGTGGTGGAGGCGGGGGAGTGGAGGCGCGTGCGCGCCCCGGGCGATTCTTCTCGGGCATGACCAGCGGGAGGGGTGAAGCCGACGAGGTCACCACGGGCGCGGGCGGCTCGTCCGGTGGAGGGGCCGCCGCCGGGGCGTCCGAGCGAGCGCCCATCGCGATGGTCGGCGACTCCGCGGGGGCAGGAGGGGCCGCGATCACCGGGGGCTCGTCGTAGGCAGGCCTCGCGGTCACGACGGGCGCAGGGGCAGGCTCGGGCTCGGGCACCACGAAGCCGGGGAATGCGATCTCGGAGGACTCGATCGGCGGCGCCGGCGCATCCCCCATCACGAACGGCGGCGGCTCGTCGTCGACCGCGGCGGGGACGATCTGCGGCGCGGCCGGCTCCGGCTCGACGGTCGGCGCGACCATGGCCGGCGCCGATGCGAACGCCTGTGCCGCCGTCGCCCCCAGGTCGAGCTCGTTCCCCGCCTCCACGTCCGCGAAGGTCACGGCCGGGGCGCTCTTTGCCGTGACCGCGGCCAGCACCCGCTCGACCAGGCCGAGGAACAGGAGGCCGCATGCGATCTTCGCCGCTTCGAACTCCTCGAGGCGCGCGGAGGCGGCGGCCTCCTTGAGGGTGCGCCGCCCGTCGAGGTGCTGCGGCAGGCCGCCCGCTTCGCTCTCGATCTCGCCCAGGCGCGGCACCATCTCGGAGGTGGGACCCAGGATGGCATCGAGCCCGTCGATGTGGCGCAGGACGATAGTGCGATCACTCACGTGGCGCTCGGACGTCATCACCAGGCGCTCCGTCGCCATCTTGAGGTCGACCGCGCCCTTGGGCAGCACGCCGTCCTCGAAGTCGAACTTGCCGGCCGTGTAGGTGAGCACGTCGGAAAGGATGCGCTCGACCTTGGCCCGCGCGGCCTCCGACAGCTCGCGCTGCGAGACGAACCCCGTGTCCGCGAGCACCTTCGCCAGCGGATTGCCGGGACCGACCTTGGCATTGACGTCGGCGAGCTGTTCGGGTGTGATCTTCCCGCTCTCGATCAGGATCGAGCCGAGCTGATCGCGCGGGTCGTTCGACGAGCCGAAGAGGACGCGGCCGCTGCGAAAATAAAGGGCCTTGTGATACGACGGTCCCTCCACCTTGAGGGAACCGGTGGCGCTCCGGCGGGAACGCGTCGGCCAATGCGCCTCCCGGCGATTCGAGGACCGGGGCTGCTGGAATCGCCAAATCGGTCGGAATGATAACACGATGCGCCCCTTCTCTTGACATAGAATTGTAAGTCTGTTCCGGGAGTGGTTCCCGACGGAAGCCGTGACCGACCAGGAGCGCGGCGCCGCGCAGCGGCGGGGGGTTTCAGGGGGGGAGCTCAGCGCTTTCGCTGTGGACGGTGAGTTCCCCCCCTGAGATAAGACAAGGAGGATCCGTGGTCGACCAGGACAACAAGCGTGAAGACGAGTGGTTCCTCCGGAACGAGAAGCAGCTCCTCGATACCGCGCGCACGGCCCGTCTCAAACGTGAGCAGCAGCGGGCGGCGAAGGAGAAGGCCGAGGAGACGCGGCGTCTGAAGGACCTCCATTTGATGAAATGCCCGAAGTGCGGCCACGACATGAAGGAGGAGCCGCTCGAGGGCGTGACCGTCGACCGCTGCACGCATTGCGAGGGGATCTTCTTCGACGCGGGCGAGCTCGAGCAGATCCTCGCCCAGAAGGACGACCAGCGGCGCGGCTTCTTCCGCAAGCTCGTCAAGATCTGATGCGTCCATGCCGTACGTGATCGACGGCAACAACCTGCTCGGCTCCTGGGGCGGACCCCAGGGTCAGGACGACCGCCGCGCGGAGGTCGTGCGGCGCGTGGCCGCCTTCTGCCGGGCGCGTGGAGCGAAGGCGACGCTGGTGTTCGACGGGCATCCGCTGCGGCCCGACATGGAAACGCAGGACCTCGGCCCGCTACGCCTGCGCGTCCCTCCCCAGGGCACGGACGCCGACACCCTGATCCGGGAGATCGTGGACACCGCCCAGCGCCCCGGCGAGATCGTCGTGGTGACCTCGGACAAGGCTCTCTACTCCTACGTCAAGACCGCGGGCGCGACCGTGCTGCGGGCGCACGAGTGGAACGCGATGGAGCGGCGCCTCGTGCGCCCGGCGGGCTCCGCGGCCGGCGAGAAGCCCGACAAGGAAGACGACGTCGAGGGCTGGCTGCGCAAGTTCGGTGGCGGCGAGTAGCAGGCCGCCCGGGCGTCGACGTCCGCGCTCTTACCTGACGTCGGACGCGGGACCGTGGTCGTAGCTGAAGACGCGGGCCATACTCCATGCGCCATCTTTCAGCAGCCACAGGTGCGTGAAGCGCGCCCGCCCGTCCAGGCTTTCCGGCTTCCCATTCTCCAGGACGTAGAACAGGTGCTCGCCGGAGAGGATGGCACCATAGACGACGTTGTCCTTCTTCAGGGGGAAGACCCGAATGGTTCCATCGACCGCCTCCCTCCTCAGCCTCCAGTTCGGATTGCTGCAGAGATTCGTCTTGATGCTTCCGACCAGGCTGGCCAGCCCCAGCGTCGGTCCGCCTTTGTCATGGTAGAACTCGACGTCCTCCGTGAAGAACTCTCCCATCGTCTTCACGTCGCAGGCGTTGTAGGCCTTCCAGAAGAGACGGTCGCGCTCCAGGACCGCCGCGGACGGGTCTGGTGTTCCGATCTCGGCGCAGAGCGGGTCAGCCATGAGCCCCAAGGCCATGAGCAGGGGCACGAGTGCGGGCACGTGACGGTTCTTCATTGGTGTCCTTTCTGAGGTTGACTTCTTCTACGAACCGGCGCCGGCGGTGGTTCAAAAACCTCGCACGCCGTCGGCAGAGCCCGTAGGAGCTGCCCGGCGTCAATATCCGCTGACACGCCTCAGCACGAGCGTCCGCGCGCCCTTGCGCGCGTGATCGACCGCTGCTGACAACGGGCGTTGTCGGTACGGGCGCCCCTCGCGTCGTCCGCGTTCCACCCCCAACCTGCTGACCGGCGCCGCCTTTGGCGGTGCGCCGCTCTCTGGCACCTCCGTTGCCTGTGCAGGGCCCCCGTGTGCGGCGGACCGGCGCGGGTACCGAAGGGAGAGTCGGGCCCGCGCCGGAACTTTGAAAGGAGGTGCGGAGCATTCGAGGAAGGTCCGCGAGGCCATCTCGGACCCTGACCCACCCCGCCGTTCGACGACGTTTCACCTCGGCGCCGCCGGTCACCGGTCGCGCCCCTCATGAACGAAGAAAGAAGGAGAACGCATGAAGTATCACCGCATCGTCACCACGGGCCTGGCCCTCGTCCTCGCCCTGGTCGTCTCCAGCGGTCTCGCCATCGCGGCCGGCAAGCCCGCCCCGTCGGGCAAGGTCAACATCAACACCGCCACCGCTCAGCAGCTGACCGTCCTGCCCGGTGTCGGCGAGAAGCTCGCCGCGCGCATCGTGGACTACCGCCAGAAGGCGGGCGGCTTCAAGAACGTCTCCGAGCTGATGAACGTCCAGGGCATCGGCGAGAAGAACCTGGCCAAGATCCAGGCCTTTCTCACCACCAGCGGCGAGACCGCCAAGCCGGCGGCCGGCAAGTAGCACGGCGCGGGGGCGGCCGGGCGCCGCCCCCGTTCCCTGCTCCACCGGAGAAGGCCATGAACGAGCGCGGTCATACCTTGCTGGAGATGGTCTTCGTCCTCGGCATCATCCTGCTGATGGCGTCGCTGCTGATCCCGGGGCTGCGCGCGTACTCACAGGAGGCGCATCTCCTGGGCGCGGCGCAGAAGTTCTGCGGGCAGTTTCGCGAGGCCTACTCGATGGCGGTGAAGCGCAACGTCAACACCGCGATCCGGTTCGAAACGGGCGCGGGCGGGCCGACCTACAGCCTGTACGCGGACGGCAACGGCAATGGCGTCTTGAGCGCGGATATCGCCAGCGGCCGCGACCGGCGTGTCGCCGGACCGTTTGAGCTCAGCGGCGGCGCCGCCGACGTCCGGGTCGGAATCAACCCGGGCGTTCCCGCTATCCCGCCGGATTCCGGAACGCTCGATCCCGCCGATCCCATCAAGTTCGGCCGTTCGAACATGGTGTCGTTCTCGCCCATGGGCACGGCCACGCCCGGCACGTTCTATCTCGCTGGGACCTTCGCCCAGGCCGCGGTGCGGGTCACGCCCGGATCGGCGCGTGTGCGCATCATGTTTTGCCGCGGGCGACGGTGGGTCGAACGATGAGCGAGCCGCCAGCGGCCGCCGCGCCAGGGGGTGTGGGCCAAAGCCTGCGCGCGCCGGGCACGGTCTGGCGTGCCGACCCGGACGAGCCTCGCCTACGTGTGCGGCACCTCGACCCTCCCGACGGCGCGCGCGGCGTGTTCCGCGATGCCCCCGTCGTGGCGCGCTTCTCGCGGCCTGCCGATCCTTCGACGCTGTCGCCGCTGACCTTCCTCATCATTGATGAGCACGGGCCCGTGCCCGGCGGCATCTGGACGAGCTTGGACGGTCGCGTCGCGGTGTGGACTCCGGCTCGCCTCTTGTCGGCGGGCACGCTTCACTGCGTGCGCCTGGCCGGCGTCCGCGACCTTCACGGACGCGAGCTGGCCGTGCACGAGAGCGCGTTCAAACCCGGCGACCTCGCCCTCGGTGACCTCGGACCCTAGAGCTGTCTGCAATCCCCCGGCCCGCGCGGCGCTCCCGCCTTCACCCCTGCCTCGAAGCCCCCTGCACCCCCCGCCGTCCGAAGAGGACGATCCCACTCGAACCTCCTCCAGCGCCGCGCGGGCGCTGTCTCCGTTAGACCAGGAGGAGCGGCTCCGGGCAGGGCTCTGCTGCACTGGCGAGGCTCGGGCCGGAGGCGGACGAATGGGACCCGCCACCGGCTGCAGGTTCGGACGGGTTCACGTCGCCCTCGAGGCGCGCCCCGTCGACGATCGCGATGCGGCCGGCGAAGAACTTGCCACGGGCGGAGGCCCCCACGCCGAGGCGCAGCGTTTCCGTGCGCACCTCGCCCTCGAAGTCTCCGTCGATCTCGACGAGATTCGCACGCACGCGGCCCTTCACCCGACTGCCGGCCGCCACGTGCACTCGTCCGCTGAGTTCGAGCTCGCCGTCGAACTGTCCGAGCACGTCGAGGTCCCGGCCCGCCACGCGGCCGGAAACGGCGCAACCCGACGCGAGGACGGTCAGATCTCGCTGCGGAATCACCATGAACGCGACCTCCCAAATGAGACGCTCCCCATGCTCTTTCGTTCCGGCCCGGCGCGCTGTGTGTCAGCTCACTCGTGTGCTAAGGTGGCGCTTCTCGGCGGCGCGGCCTCGGGCCGCTGGAGCACGTGTGAGCTCGCACGTCTATCTCGTCCTGGTCCTCATCTTCTACGCGGTCGGAGCCCTGCACGTCCTGCTGCAGACCCTGACCCGGCGGCGCCTGCTCGTCACTTCATGGACGGTGGCCGCCACCCTCGTCGGGTTCGCCCTGCACACCGCCGCCCTGGCCCAGCGCTGGACGGAGGCCGGGCACTTCCCGGCCGTCGGCCTCCACGACGGCGCGTCGCTGCTGGCCTGGACGATGGTGCTCGTCTTCCTCGTCATCTATACGCGCTCGCGCCTGGAGGCACTCGGGCTCGCCGTCCATCCCATGGCCTTCGCGCTGGTGCTGATCGCCAACCTCACTCCGATCGCGCCGGTGGCGGATCCGGTGTTGAAGGGGCTGTTCCTGCCCATCCACACCACCCTGGCCTTCTTCGGCTACGCGGCGCTCTTCGTGGCTTTCGCGGGCGGCCTGCTCTACCTGATCCAGGAGCGCGAGCTCCGGTCGCGCACGCCGCGGACGTTCTACTACCTGATCCCGAGCCTGGAGCGCTGCGACACGCTCAGCGCGCGCGCCGTCGAGGCCGGCTTCGCCCTGCTTACCCTCGCCATCATCACCGGCCTTCTCTGGAGCCACGCCGTGCACGGCCGCTACTGGACGTCGAGCCCCAAGGAGTGGAGCGCGGTCGTGGCCTGGTGCCTCTACGTCGCGCTCATCCTGGCCCGGCAGCGGAGCGGCTGGGGCGGGCGGCGGGCCGCCCTGCTCGGCATCGCCGCCTTCACGGCGGTGGCGTTCACCTTCGTGTGGATGAACGTGTTCGCCCTGCCCGGGGCGGCGCGCACGCCATGATCATCGTCATCGGGGTGAGCCATCGAACGGCCCCCCTTCCCGTACGCGAGGCCCTTGCCTTCCCGCGCGACCAGCTCCGCGACGCCCTCCTGCGCCTGCGCGCGGAGACGGGAGCGGGGGAGGTCATGATCCTCTCGACCTGCAACCGCGTGGAGCTCTACGCCCGCCAGGACGATCCGGGCGCGGTGGACGCCCTGGAGTCGTTCCTCGCCCGCTATCACGCCCGCGACGGGCGCGAGCTGCACGCGGTCGTCTATCGCTACGCCGACGCGGACGCGATCCGCCACGCCTTCCGCGTCGCGGCCAGCCTGGAGTCGATGGTGATCGGAGAGCCGCAGATCCTGGGGCAGGTCAAGGAGGCCTACCAGGCGGCGGAGGAGGCGGGCACGCTGGGATCGGCCCTCAACGCGCTGCGCAACCGGTCGCTGGCCGCGGCCAAGCGCGTGCGCACGGAGACGGGCATCGGGCGCAACGCGGTGTCCGTGTCCTACGTCGCGGTGGAGCTGGCGCGCAAGATCTTCGGCGAGCTGAAGGACAAGAACGTCCTTCTCGTCGGCGCGGGCAAGATGAGCGAGCTGGCGGCCAGGCACCTCGTGCGCAGCGGCGGGCGGGCCACCGTCCTCGGCGGACGCACGTTCGAGAAGGCGGCGGAGCTGGCGGCGGCGCTGGGCGGCAAGGCCGCGCCCCTCGAATCGCTGCGCGACGAGCTCGCCCGCACGGACATCGTCATCAGCGGCACCGGCTCCCCCGGCATCGTCATCCACGAAGCGGACGTGGAGAGCGCGCGCGCCGCGCGCCGCGGACGCCACGCGCGTCCGCTGTTCCTGATCGACATCGCGGTTCCGCGCGACATCGACCCCGGGGTCCGCAAGATCGGAGGCGTGTTCCTCTACGATCTCGACGACCTCAAGACGGTGGCGGAGGCCAACCTGCGCGAGCGCCTCAAGGAATCGGCGGCCGCGGAGGCCCTGGTCGAACGCGAGGTGCGGGAGTTCCTCGACTGGCAGAAGGCGCGCGAGGTGGTCCCGCTCCTCAACGAGCTGCGCCGCCGGGCGGAGGAGATCCGCCGCCACGAGCTCGAGAAGGCGAGAAGGCGCATCGGCCCCCTCACGGCGGAGCAGGACGAAGCGATCGTGGCCGCCACCACCGCCATCGTCAACAAGCTGCTGCATTCGCCGACCGTGCACCTCAAGGAAGCGGCGCGCGAGAGCGACGCCCCCGAGCAGCTGAGCCTGATTCGCAAGCTGCTAGGATTGTGACGGTGCGCATCCGCATCGGGACCCGCGGATCACTACTCGCGCTCTGGCAGGCCGAGCACGTCAGCGGGCTCCTGGTGGCGAAGGGTCACGAGGTCGAGCTCCACAAGATCACCACCACCGGCGACCAGGTGCTCGATCGGCGCCTGGAAAGCATCGGCGGCAAGGGCGCCTTCCTGAAGGAGATCGAAGAGGCGATGCTGGCCGGCCAGGTCGACCTGGCCGTGCACAGCCTCAAGGACGTGCCCACTGCGCTTCCCAGCGGCCTGTCGCTCTGCGGCTACCTGGAGCGGGCCGATCCGCGCGACGCGCTGCTCTCGAACTCCGGCAAGCGGCTCGAGTCCCTGCCTGCGGGCGCCCGTGTGGGCACCACCAGCCTTCGCCGTTCCTCGCAGGTGAAAGCGATGCGGCCGGACCTGCACGTGGACGATCTCCGTGGCAACGTGGACACGCGCATCCGCCGGCTGCGCGAGCGGCACTACGATGCGGTGATCCTGGCCATGGCCGGCCTCGTGCGGCTCGGGCGCACGGGCGAGGTGACGCAGGTGCTCGATCCGGAGGTGTTCGTGCCCGCGCCCGGACAGGGTGCGATCGCCCTCGAATGCCGCCAGGACGACGCGGACGTCCGCGCGGCCGCGGCCGCCCTCCACCACGAGGCGACGGCCCGCGCCGTCACCGCGGAGCGCGCCCTGCTGGCGGCCCTCGAGGGCGGGTGCAACGTCCCCCTGGGAGCGCACGCCGCGCCCGCGTCGGGCGGCCTGCGGCTGCGCGCGTTCGTGGCGCGGGCGGACGGCAGCGCGATCCTGCGCGGCGAGGACACCGGTGACGATCCCGAGGAGCTGGGCCGGCGCGTCGCCGCCGATCTCCTCGCCCGCGGCGCCTGGCAGCTCGTCCGGTCGTGAGCGGCCCGCTGGCCGGGCGGCGCGTGCTCGTGACGCGCCGCTGGCCCGAGCTCATGGCGGCGCTCGCCTCTCTCGGCGCCCTCGCCTCCGAGGCGCCTCTCATCGAGCTGCGGCCGCCCTCCGACCGCCGGCCGCTGGACGAGGCGCTGCGCGGCCTCGCGCGATACGAGTGGCTCGTCTTCACGAGCGCGAACGCGGTGGAGGCGGTCTCCACGCGCATGGCCGCCCTCGGGGTGGGTCTGCCGGCCGGGCTGAGCCTCGCCTCCGTGGGGCCGGGGACCACGCTGGCCGTGCACGCGGCCTGGCCTGGCGCGCGCGTGTCCGTCGAGCCGGCCGGGCATTTCCGTGCCGCCGGCCTGGTCGCGGCCTTCGACTCCGCGGCGGTGCACGGCCGGCGCATCCTCCTGCCCGTCTCCGATCGGGCGGCGGAGACGGTCTCGCGCGGGCTCGCCGAGCGTGGCGCCGTCGTCGATCGCGTGGTGGCCTATCGCACCGTCTCTGCGGACGGGGGGCAGTCGCTGGCGGAGACGCTGCGGGGCGGGGTGGACGTCGCCGTCTTCGCGTCGCCGTCGGCGGTGGAGGCGTTCGCCGCCTTCGCGGGCGAGGACGGCCGCGGCGTGCCCGCCGCGGTCATCGGCCCCACCACGGCGGAGGCGGCCCGCGCCGCCGGCCTCACTGTCCTCGCCATCGCGCAGCCGGCTACCGTGGAGGGGCTTTTGACCGCCCTGGCGCAGGCCTGGCGCTGATCCCGGGTGCACGAGCGGCCACTATCTTGACACTCGGTTGCTAAAGCACGTAGAATTCTCGCTTTAGTCCTCACGCGAACGCTCGCTCCTCGCCCGCGCCGCCGCCGCGATAGGACCAATCTCTAAGAATCTCGGAGGACTCGCTCGCACATGCCGGAGATCGAAAAGACGCAGCGCCCCACCGCCCCCATCGGCGGCAGCAAGTCGGTCGCGGAAGCTCCCGCCCCTGAGCGGCAGGAAGAGGAGCCCCGCCAGACCGCCGGGGCCATGGACGACGCCGAGTACGAGCGCCTGCTCGACATGTACGACGTCAGCTTCAAGAACTTCGCCGAAGGCGAAGTCGTGAAGGGCATCGTGCTGCAGGTGAGCGAGAGCGAAGTCATCGTCGACGTCGGCTACAAGTCGGAGGGGATCATCCCCGTCGACGAGTTCCGCGACGAGACGGGCAAGCTTTCGATCAAGGTCGGCGACTCGGTGGACGTGCTCCTGGAGAAGACGGAGGACAAGGAAGGCTACGTCGTCCTCTCCAAGGAGAAGGCCGAGAAGATGAAGGTCTGGGACGACGTGGAGCGCGCCTACCAGGAGCGCCGCGTGGTCGTGGGCCGCGTCATCGAGCGCGTCAAGGGCGGCCTGGCCGTCGACATCGGCGTGCGCGCGTTCCTCCCCGGCTCGCAGGTGGACCTGCGTCCCGTGCGCAACCTGGATTCCCTCAAGGGCCAGGAGCTGCGCATGCGCGTCATCAAGGTCAACAAGAAGCGCGGCAACATCGTGCTCTCGCGCAAGGCCGTCCTCGAGGAAGAGAACGCCGAGCGCAAGCGCGACACCCTGGAGACCCTCGAAGAGGGCAAGGTCCTCATGGGCACGGTGAAGAACATCACCGAGTACGGCGCCTTCGTGGACCTGGGCGGCATCGACGGCCTCCTCCACATCACGGACATGTCCTGGGGCCGCATCAATCACCCGAGCGAAGTCCTCAACGTCGGGGACGAGATCAAGGTCCAGGTCCTGAAGTTCGACCGCGAGAGCGAGCGCGTCTCCCTCGGCTACAAGCAGCTCAAGGCCGATCCCTGGACCACCGCCACCCTCAAGTACCCGGTGGGCGTGCGCGTGAAGGGCAAGGTCGTCAGCCTCACCGACTACGGCGCGTTCGTCGAGCTGGAGGAGGGCGTCGAGGGCCTCATCCACGTCTCCGAGATGTCCTGGTCCAAGAAGGTCAAGCATCCGTCCAAGGTGCTGACCGTCGGCCAGGAGGTCGAGTGCCAGGTGCTCGGCATCGACCAGGAGGCGCATCGCATCTCCCTCGGGCTGAAGCAGGTCGAGTCCAACCCCTGGAACGAGCTGGCCGAGAAGTACCCGGTGGGCTCGAAGATCAAGGGCAAGGTCCGCAACCTGACCGAGTTCGGCGCCTTCGTCGAAGTCGAGGAAGGCATCGACGGCCTCATCCACATCTCCGACCTTAGCTGGACCAAGCGCGTCAAGCATCCTTCCGAAGTCCTGAAGAAGGGCGACACCGTCGAGGCCGTCGTCCTCAACATCGACGCCGAGAACCAGCGCCTGTCCCTGGGCCTCAAGCAGCTCGCCACCGACATGTGGGACGAGTTCTTCTCGCACCACAAGGTGAACGACATCGTGCAGGGCAAGGTCGTCCGCGTGACCAACTTCGGCGCCTTCGTCGAGCTTCACGAGGGGATCGAGGGCCTGGTGCACGTGAGCGAGCTCGACGAGAAGCGCATCGAGAAGCCCGAAGAGGCGGTCAAGGTCGGCGACGTCTACGCCATGAAGATCATCAAGATCAACGAGGGCGAGAAGAAGATCGGCCTCAGCATCAAGGCCGTGAAGCAGGACGAGTACAAGCAGGACCTCGAGAGCTACCGCGAGAGCGCGAATGCCGCCGAGACATCCACTGCGACCACCCTCGGCGACGCCTTCCGGGCCGCCCAGGCGGCCAGGGACCGCGAGAAGGAATAGACAATCCCGTCCGCCTCTTCCGGTGGACGCGGACAGATTCCTAAAGTATCCTCTCGGCCCATTAGGAACGTGGCCCACCCGACCCCGCCACGTTCCTGAGGGTCTCGCGATGACCAAGGCCGAGCTGGTCGACACCGTCTCCCGCGTTTCCGACCTGACGCGCAAGCATTCCGAGGTCATCGTGGAGGCCGTGTTCTCGTCGATCATCGAAGCCCTCCAGCGTGGGGACAAGATCGAGCTCAGGGGATTCGGCTCCTTCCGGATCCGCAGGCGTGACAGCCGCACCGGGCGCAACCCCAAGACGGGCGCGGGCGTGGTCGTGCCGGCCAAGCGCGTCCCGCATTTCAAGCCCGGCAAGGAGCTCCGGGAACTGATCAACCGGTCCTCCTAGGGCCCGATGGGGTCGGACTCTCTCTTCCTCAAGGACCCCGCCTCCTCCCGCTTCCTGTCCGGGGGCCTGGCGGAGGCGGAGGCGCTCCTCGGAAGCCCGCTGCCCGGCCTGCCCCTGCCCGACGTCGAAGGCGGGCGGCCCGTCTACCACGTCAAGTTCCATCCGCAGCTGCGCACGCTGGTCATGCGCTACCTGCAGTCGCTGCTGCGCGACATCGGAGCCGAGCTCCCGGGTGCGCCACGCGCCAACGGCGCCGGCAGGGAGGCGCTCGAGTACGAGGTGACGCTCGAGCGCGTGCTGCGCTCCGTGCGCATCGCCGACCGGCGGGTGGGGCTCGTGAACCTGTGCTGGCTGGCCCACAGCCGGGACGTGGCGGAGTGCCTCCGCGAGCTGGAGGCCAAGAACCCTTCGGTCAAGAAGCTCAAGTACTCGCTGCACCCCCTGCTGTCCTCCTTCTACAAGCGGCTGGACCAGGTAGCGCGGCGCACCGTGGAGCAGGCGGATCCGGCGCGGGCCTCCTTCCTGGCCGGGGCCCGGGAGAACGTCTCCCTCGTCGACGCCATCGTCGACGACGGCTTCGCGTTCACCGAGCTCAGCATCTCCGAGTTCGACTTCAACGCCTTCCTCGCCTCCAACAAGCGCTACCGCCTGCCCGCGGACGTCTTCTTCGAGATGTACGGGATCCTGCTCAAGGAGACGGAGCGCCGGCTGCGCGAGAACGACCGCGGCCTCCAGGCGCGGGTGGCCCGTCACCTGCCCGGCCTGCCCAAGGAGCAGCTCCAGACCCAGGCCGGCATCGTCAAGGTCATGGCCAACGCGCAGGTCCTCACCTACCTGCTCGGCGACGTCTGGACCACGGGGGCCCGGCTGCTCGGGGTCGAGAAGCTGCGCGCGGAGGCCGGGCGCCGCCGCTCCGCGGAGATCACCGAGGTGTTCCTGGACGTGGTCAAGGGGGTGAAGCGCTTCGAGCTGATCTCGCACCTGCGCGACCAGATCACGCTCATGAAGTTCGGCGACCACGACGCCGACGACCGCATGAACCTCGGCCGGCGGCTGTTCGAGTTCGGGGACTCCGCGCAGGTCCTCAACAACGCCGTGAACGCCACCGTGCTTTTCCTGGACCTGCGCGGGTTCACCCAGACGTCCGAGGGTTACATCTCGGAGCGCGACCTCACCCAGGAGCTCTACACCGTCTTCGACGCCTTCATCCCGCACGTGCGCCGTTTCGGGGGCACGGTGGACAAGGTGCTGGGCGACGGGATCATGATCACGTTCGGCACCCGGCGCGTGGACCCCCTCGACCCGCTCAACGCCGTGCGCACCGCCGTCCTCTGCCAGGACACCCTGCTGCGCCTGCGCCAGGAAGGCAAGACGTATTTCAAGATGGGCGTGGCCATCCACTACGGCCGCGTCTACATCGCACGCTTCATCGAGGACGAGGAGTCGGTGCAGACCACGGTGATCGGACGGAACGTGAACCTGGCCGGCCGCCTCAGCTCCGCGGCCAAGAAGCCGATGGACGAGGACGAGAGCGAGGCGGAGCCGGCCCCGGACACGCGCGAGATGCACGTGACCATCGACGGCTCGGGCACCCTCTTCAACGAAGGCATCGCGGTCAGCCGCGAGACCCTGATGCAGCTCGAGGCGCACCTTCCCCTGGAGCACGCCGAAGGCCCGGGCTCGCGCCTCATGGAATATTTCGACGAGCAGATCGGGCGCCGCCTCGTGTTCCAATACGCGGGAGACGCCAAGTTCAAGGGCGTGCGCTCCAGCTTCCCCGTCTACGAGGTCACCTTTGGGGTTTGAGCGGATCTGGTCCCCCTGGCGCAAGGCCTACGTCACGGCCGGCGCCAAGGAGCCCGGATGCGTCCTTTGCCGTGCGCTGGAGCAGGCGGCGGATCCGGACAGCCTCGTCGTGCGGGTCGCCGCCCTCAACTTCGTGGTCATGAACCTGTATCCCTACAACGCCGGCCACGTGATGATCGCGCCGCGCCGGCACCTGGGCAGCCTGGCCGAGGCGACCGCCGAGGAGCTGTCGGAGATGATGGCCCTCGCCCGCCGCCTGGAATCGGTGATGGCCCGCGTCTACGCCCCGGACGGGATCAACCTGGGTCTGAACCTGGGCAAGGCGGCGGGAGCGGGAGTGGCCGATCACATCCACCTGCACATGCTCCCGCGCTGGGCGGGCGACACGAATTTCATGACGACGGTCGGCGGTACGCGCGTCATCCCGGAAGATCCGGTCGAGGCCTGCGCCCGGCTCAAGGCGGAGATCGACAAGTGAGGACGCGCGCGGCCGCGCCGGCGACCGCGTTCGTGCTCCTCGTCGCGGGCGCGCTCGGCCTTTTTTCGCAGGAGGGGGGCCCGGTCGTCACCACCCTCACCCTGTTCGCGGGAACCGCGAGCGGCCTCTGGCGCTCCACGAACTGGGGCGCCAAATGGGAGCGCGTCACCGGCCGTCCGGAAGGCGTGAGCCTCGCCGAGTCGGGCGCCGTGCGCGGCATCCTGCCCATCGGCCGCCAGGTCTACCTGGCCGCGGAGGCCGGGCTCTTCCTCTCGGAGGACTTCGGCCAGACGTGGAAGAAGCTCGGCCTCGACGTACCCGTCTACCACGTTCTCCCGTCGCGCTACACCAACGCCGACCCGACCGTGTTCGCGGGCACGGCGGACGGCCTCTACAAATCGGGAGATGCGGGCAAGACGTTCGCGCCCACCGTGCTGCGCGGGACACCGGTGACGCAGATGGAGTGGCCGGGTCCCGCGCTGATCGTGACCACCGGGCACGGCGTGCTGGTGTCGCAGGACGGCGCGATGAGCTTCACCTCGGGCACCGGGCTGCCCGACGGCGCCCCCCACGGCCTCGCGGTGTCCTCGTTCTTCGCGCGCGATCCCGTCCTCTTCACGGCCGTCGGGAGCGCCGGCGTCTTCCGCTCCGCGGACGGAGGTCGTTCCTGGAAGCCGGCGGGCCTGGAAGGCCAGAGCGTCCGCGACCTGGTCTGGCTCGGTCCCATCCTCTACGCCGCCACTGACCAGGGCCTCTTCCGCACCGACGACGCGGGTCAGAAGTGGGTGCCTGCCACCGGTCTGGCCGCCCGTCCGGCCGCGCAACTGATCTTCCCGCTCGCGCCGGACAGCGGGCTCGAGGCCTTCCTCGCGACCGACGACGGCATCGTCCATACCGCGGACGGCGGCGCGCACTGGAAGGCCGCGGGCGCGCCCGAGGATCGCGTCCTCTGCCTGGCCACCTTCCCTCCGCTCGACCGCGGCAAGATGCGGAAGTGATGAAGTCCGGCTACCGGTCTGGCCACAGCATCTCCCTCCCCCTACGTGGGGAGGGATGGGGTGGGGGGTCGATGAAATGAAGGTCGCCCAGGCGCACGGGCTCGGCAACGACTTCCTGCTCGTCGCGGAGGCGGATGCGCCCGCCGAGATCGCGCCCTGGGCGCGGCGGCTCTGCGATCGCCACGTCGGAGTCGGAGCG
>QHVP01000379.1:0-6262 GCA_003222295.1 Acidobacteriota bacterium
CCTTCTTCACGCGGACGTACATCGGGGAAGACCTCGCGGCCGGACGGCTCAAGGAGATCCGCGTCCGGAAGATGGCGCCCCTGCATCGCGACAGCGCGCTCGTGCGCCTCGGCCGGACCGTGCCCTTGTCCCCGGCGGCGCTTCATCTCGTCGATCTGATCCGCGCGCATGCGCAGCGCCTCGGGCTCTCGCCGTCCCGGCCGGCGCCGCCCCGGCGTTAGGGCTCGCGTACAATCAGCGGCTTCATGTCCGAAGCGCCGCCGCTCGAGGATCGTCCGCTCGCGCCGCTGTGGACCATCCTGGCCCTGGCCGCGGTGGTGGCCGCGATCTTCTACGCCTTCCATCTCCAGGCGGAATGGTGGCTGGATCGCCATCCCAAGGCGCTGGGCGCCCTGCGCACGCGGCACTTCGTCCCCTTGATCGCTCGCCCCGGCCGCGCGATCAGCCTGTGGTTGCTGCCTCCGCTGGCCGTGCTCGGGGGCCTGCTGATCTCGGCCCGCGCCCTCTTCCTGCGCACGCCCGTGCCGATCGGCACCAGCGTGTGCATGATCGACGGCTACATCGCCACCTACGACCGGAGCATCCAGCCCGCGGTCCTGTATCCCTACACGCAGCCCTTCGCGTCCTACGCCGACGTGCCCCGAGTCGAAGCGAAGGGTCCGGCGAACTTCCTGCGCAACTTCCCGCGCCGGCAGCTCAACGACGTGATGGCGAACCACTCCCGCACGCACCCCCCGGGCCCCGTCCTGTTTCTCTGGGGCGTGAGTCGCCTCTTCGGTCCCGGACTGGTGCCGGCCTGGCTGGCCACCGTCCTGTTTGCGTCCCTGGCCGTGATCCCCGTCTTCTTCCTGGCGCGCGATCTCTATGGCGAGACGGTGGCCCGCCGCGCGCTGGCCCTGTTCCTGCTCGTGCCGAGCGTCATCCTGTTCACCACGACGTCCATGGACGGACCGATGATGGTCTTCCTGATGGCGGCGATCTGGGCCTTCCTGCGCGCGACGGCGGAAGGCGGGCGCGGATGGCTGCGCGCCATCCTGAGCGGTCTGGCCCTGGCCCTGGCCAGCTTCATGACCTACACCGCGTCGTCGTACCTGCTTCTGTTCTTCGGGGTGATCGCGGTGCTCGCCTTCTTCGCGGACCGCCCCCGCTTCTGGCGCATCGTCCGCGTGGTCCCCATCGCCGCTCTCGCCGCCCTGGCCTTCTACGGCGCCTTGTACCTGGCCGTCGACTACGATCCTTTCGCCGCCCTGCAGCGGGCGGTCTGGGCCAACAACGAGCTGGTCGGCACCGGGCATGGCAGCTTCGTGCAATACGTCCAGGTGAGCCTCTCGAACCTGTTCGCCTTCCTCTTCGGGATGGGGTTCCCGCTCGTCGCGGTCTGGCTCCTGCAGGTGAAGGTGGCGGCGGACCGGGCGCGCGCGGGAGGGGAGGTCGATCTCTTCGTCCTGGCCTTTCCGGTCTCGCTCCTCGTCATCACGTTCTCCGCGCTCTACACGCTCGAGGTGGAGCGGATCTGGATGTTCATGGCCCTGATGGTGACCCTGGCCGCCGCGCGCTACCTCGACGCGCGGCAGAAGCGGGGAGGCGGCGAGGCCGCCTTCTACTGGACGGCGGGCCTGCTCGCGCTGCAGGTCATAGCCATGGAGACGTTCTTCGACACCCTCTGGTAGCCCGGCCTCAGCGGGCCCGGGGATGATGGGCGGCGTATTCCGCGGGATCGACGATCGCTTCGATCACGACCGGACGATCGAGACCCAGCCCCTCCCGCACCGCCGATTCGAGCGCTTCCGGCGTCTCCACCCGCCGCGACCAGGCGCCCATGGCCGCCGCCACCGCCGCGAAGTCCACCGGCCCGTAGCGCACGCCGTAGGTCGGATAGCCTCGATGCTGCTGGGCCACGTCGATCAGGCTGAGCGCGCTGTCGTTGTAGACGACGGTGACGAAGTGGATCCGCTCGCGCACGCAGGTCTCCACCTCCGCGTGCGTCATGCCGAACCCGCCGTCCCCGATCGTGCAGAGCACGGGGCGCGCGGGGAACTCGAGGCGCGCGGCCATGGCGGCGGGGAAGCTGTAGCTCATGGCCGACAGTCCGTTCGACTCGAAGAACGTGAGCGGCTCGTAGGCGGTCCAGGCCTGCGAGGTGATGGACTTGATGGAGCCGACGTCGGTGGCCAGGATGGTGTCGCGGGGGAAGAGGGCGCGCAGGGCGCGGGTCAGCTCGTAGCCCGAGAGACCCTTCGGCTTCGTCACCGGGCGCAGGACACGTTGGAGGTCCTCGCGGAAGCGCGCGAGCGTCCCGGGCTCCCACGCGTGCGGGGGGCGGGGGCGGCGGCCCAGCTCGGCCAGGGTCGTCGGGACGTCGCCGACCGCTTCCGCGCGGGGACGGAAGGCGCCGGCCGCGATCGACACCGGACCGACCGAGACCAGCGGCATCGTGTGGTGCCACAGCTTGTCCGACTCGACGGGCTCGAACCCGACTCCCACGAGCAGGTCGGCGCGCGCGAAGAGGTCCAGGATCACGCCGTCGCCGGCCACGCCCGCGCAGACGCCACCGAAGAGCGGATGGTCCTCCGGCAGCATGCCCTTGGCCTTCGGCGTCACGAACGTGGGTGCGTCCATGCGCTCGACGAACGCGCGCACGGCCGCGACGTCCGTGTGCGGATCGAGGTCCAGGCCGAGGATCACGAGGGGACGGCGGGCGGCGGCGAGGGCGGCCGCCACGCGCTCGACGGCATCGGTGGGGGCCGGCCCGATGGGGGGCGGGTCGAGGCCCAGGCGCGGCGCCGCCGACGACGGCCGGTCTTTGCCGCGCGCGACGTCGCTGGGCAGCGCGATGTGGACGGGGCCCATTCGCGGCGCCCGCGTGGCGCGCAAGGCCTCGCGGACCTTGCCCTCCGTGTCCTCGCCGTCGAGGGTGATCGCCCGCTTCGTGAAGGGCCGGTACACGGCGTTGAGGTCGAGCTGCTGGTGCGTCGCATGCGGTGCGCGGGCGCGGGCGAGCGCGGCCGTGATGGCGACGACGGGGGAACGATCGAGGTAGGCGTTGGCCACACCCAGCGTCATGTTGACCGCGCCCGGCCCGAGGGTGGCCACGCAGACGCCGGGGCGGCGCTGGATCTGCCCGGTGACGTCGGCCATGAAGGCGGCCGTCGCCTCGTGGCGGGTGAGGATGAACCGGATGCCGGCGCGGCGCGCGGCCTCCAGGAAATCCAGGATCTCGCCGCCGGGCAGGCCGAACATGCGCGACACGCCTGCGTCCTTGAGCGTGCGCGCGAGAACCTCCGCGCAGGTGGGCACGGAGAGGGAGTCTACTTCAGCTCACTCGTGCCTCAGGGCGACCATGGGGTCGATCCGCGTCGCGCGCCGCGCGGGAATCCAGCAGGCGAGGGTGGCCACGGCGAGGAGCAGCGCGGGCACGCCCAGGAGGAGGGGCGCGTCGAGCGTGCCCCGCGGCGCGGCGTGGAGCGCCACCACGAACACCACGACCCATCCCGCCCCGAGGCCGATGCCGATGACGCGCAGGCTCTCGCCCACGATCTGGGCCACCACGCGCCCGGCGCTGGCCCCCAGGGCCAGCCGCACTCCGATCTCCGTCGTGCGGTGGGCGGTGGCGTGGGCCACGACGGCGTAGATGCCGATGGCGGCCAGGACCAGGAGGAGGGGGCCGAGGACGACGAACATCCGCGCCGGAATCCGGCGGAGGACGAGGTTCTTCTCGACGTGCTCACTCAGGGTCCGCACGTTGAACACGGGAGCCGTGGGGTCGATCTCGCGCACGACGCGGCGCACGGCGGGCAGCACGGCCAGCTCCGTGCCGACGCGCGTGCGCAGGTGGACCTCGCCGGCCACGGAGGGACGGTCCCGGTAGGAGAGGTACAGCATCGGCATCGGCGGCTCGCCGAACGCGTCGTAGAGCGAGTTGCGGACGACGCCCGTGATCACGTAGGTGCCACCGCGGGTCTCCAGGCGCCGCCCGAGGGGCTGGACGTCGGGCAGGTAACGCCGCACGAATTCCTCGTTGACGACGGCTTGCGGCGGCCCCGTGGTGTCGGCGAGCTCCGCGAAGTCGGCGCCTTCGAGGATGGGGATGCCCATGGTCCGGAAGTAGCCCGGCGTGACCGTGTTGGTGAGCGCCTGGTCCGATCCCCCGTCCGTCCGGGCCCGGCCCTCCAGCGTGAAGGCCCGGAGGGGCAGGCCATGGATGTCGAGGGGGACGGAGCGCGCGATGGCGGCCGCCTCCACGCCGGGCAGGGCGCGCAGGCCGTCGAGCAGCCGGGCCGCGAAGGCGCGCGTGCCCGCATTGTCGAGGCCACGCCCGGAGAGGTCGTAGGCGGCCAGGAGCACGCCTTCGCGCCGGAAGCCGGGATCCGTGTCGCGCGTGTCGTGGACGCTCCGGAAGAAGATCGCGGCCACGATGAGCACGACGAGCGCGAGCGCGACTTCGGTCCCCATGAGGGCGTTGCGCATCCGGCTGCGGCCGGCTGCGCGCACACCTGCGCGCAGCGCATGTTGGGGGTCCACCCGCGCGAGCTGGAGGGCCGGAGCCAGCCCGAAGGCCAGCCCGCAGCCGATCCCGAGCAGCATCGCGAAGGCCAGACCGAGCGCGTCGACCCGCGTCTGGAACCGGATGGGCCAGGACGTGGAGAACGGCACGGCGCGCAGCGCGTCGGTGCCCCACACCGCGAGGGCGGCGCCTACGGCCGCACCCAGCACCGCGAGCAGGACGTTCTCCGTGAGCAGCAGTCCCAGGATGCGTCCGGGACCGGCTCCCAGGGCCAGCCGGACTCCGATCTCGCGCTGGCGCGTGCTCGCCCTCGCCAGCACGAGGTTGGCCGTGTTCCCGCAGACGGCGACCAGGAGGAGCAGCATCAAAGCCTGCAGGATCCACAGGGCGCGCGCCAGCATGCGCTGGGGTCCGCGCAGGGCCTGCCAGAAGGGAAGGACCTCGGCCTGCACCCCCGCGTTCGTTTCCGGATGGAGACGGGCCAGCTCAGCCATGGCCGCGTCCAACTCCGCCTGCGCGCGCGCGCGCGAGGCCGGCGCGGGCAGGGATCCCAGGACCGCGTAGCCGCGCTGGCTGCGGTCCTCGAGCTCGCGCGCCCCGCCGAGGAGGACCGGGGCCAGGGTCGCCGGGACCCACAGCTCGAAGTCGAGGCCGAGCACGGTGCCCTGGAATCCGGGAGGCGCGACCCCGACGATGGTGAGGTCCTGATCGTTGAGACGAAGAGTCTGGCCGAGGGCGCCGGGTGCGCCACCGAAGCGGGCCTGCCAGAACCCGTGGGAGATCACGACCACGGAGGCGTCGCCCGCGCGCGCGTCGCTCCCGCCGGGGAAGCGCCCGAGCGCGGGTCTCAGAGAGAGGCCGGAGAAGTAGTTGTCGGAGACGAGCTGCGCGGAGACGCGCTCCGTGCGGCCGGCCTCGCCCAGGCTGAGCGGTACCATGCGCGACGCGATGAGGTCGTCGAAGGAGCGCAGCCTCTCGCGCAGGTCGCGGTACTCGAGCCAGGAGACGCCGGGATGCGTCCCCGCCTCCGCCCGTGTCTCCACGAGATGGAAACGCGAGGCGTCGCGCACGCCGGGGAGCGGCCGGAGGACGACGGCCTGGATCCAGGAGAACACCGCCGTGTTCACCCCGATCCCGACGCCGAGGGAGAGGATCACCACGGCCGAGAGGCCGGGCATCCGGAAGATCATCCGCCAGGCGTGGCGGAGATCGCGGAGCGCGGACTCGACGCGGTGGCTCGTGCGACCCATCCAGATCTCGTCCTTCACGCTCTGCACTCCGCCCAGCTCGGCCAGGACCGCGCGCCTCGCGGCGTCGGGATCCATCCCGGCGCGGCATTTCCGATCGATCGATTCCTCGAGGTAGGCCTGCAGCTCCTCGTCCACGTCCCGATCGAGCTGCGACTTCTTTACGAGGGACTGCCACAGTGTGGCGATCCGGCGGAGCATCCTTGCCTCTCTACTCGGACTCGAGCACCTGGCCGACCGCGCCCACGATCCGCGCCCAATGTCGTTTCTCGGACTCGAGCTGCCGCCGTCCGTCCGCGGTCAGCGCGTAGCACTTCGTGCGCCGGCCTTCCGACGACGGCTGCCAGCTCCCCTTGATGAAGCCTTCCTGGGCCAGGCGGTGCAGGGCCGGGAACAGCGACCCTGGCCGCACGTCGAACGTGCCGCCGGTGATCTGGGCGATGCGGTCGGCGATGGCCATGCCGTGTCGCGGCTCGAGGGCGAGGGTGCGCAGGATGAGGAGGTCCAGGGT
>QHVP01000379.1:6364-11425 GCA_003222295.1 Acidobacteriota bacterium
CTCGGCTTCCCTCCGTCTGTCCGGGGAGGGTGACAGGAGCGGCGTATCGGCCCGGACGCCGGCCCCTCGCATCGTCCACAAGGGCGAGGGCATGCCCCGACGGGCCGCGGCGAGATGCATACGGCGCGGATCTTGCTCCGCCCATGAAGGCCGTCTCGAACGGGAGGACATCCTTGGACCTGACTCCGCTCCGCCGCGCCGCGACCGTGATCCTGATGGCGCCCCTTCTGGCGACGGCAAGCCCCCAGTCGTCCCCTTCCCCCGCCCCGCCCGCGCGCGACGTACCGACCTTCGGCACTGCGACGGAGCTGGTCTACGTCCGGTTCCACGTGGAGAAGAAAGGCGGTTACGTCGACGCCTTGAAGCCGGACCAGATCCGCGTGCTCGAAGACGGCCAGCCCCAGAAGATCGCGCTGCTGGAGACCCCGTCGACACGCGAGCGCACCGTTCCCCCGGAGGTCACGCTCGCCCTGGATGTCAGCAGCAGCGTGATGGACGACCGCCTCCTCGACGAGTCGCTGCTGAAGGAAGTCCTCTTCGCCACCCTCGGCGAGCAGGCGCGCATCGGCCTCTGCGCCTTCGGAGGGGAGCTGCGCTGCCTGACCCCGCCCACGCGCGACGCGGACGCGCTGATGGGCGGATTCCAGCAGGCGATCGAGTTCAGCCGCGAGCAGCGCCGGGCGGGCACGCGCCTCTACGCCTCCCTGGCCGACCTGGCCAAGCCGGCCAAGGCGGGCGAGAAAGCGCAGAACGCGCAGCGCGCGATCATCGTGTTCTCCGACGGGCTCGACAACAAGGATGGCAAGATGGGCCAGGCCCTGGACGCCGCCCTCGCTTCCGACGTGCGCGTCTACACGATCGCCCTGAGCCAGTCCTTCCAGGCCACCGCGCGCGGCGTGCGGCCGGGCAGCCTGCCGCCCAACCGGACGATGTACGACTACAAGAAGCTCGACTTCGGCCGCCTGGCCGAGCTGACGGGCGGGCGCCCCTACGAGCCGGCCACCCTCGACCAGAAGGACCTGGCCAAGGTGCTGCACAGCATCGCCACCGAGATCTCGATGGAGAACGTGGTCGGCTACCAGCCGGAGGGCGCGGCCAGCGGACGCAAGCGGAAGATCAAGGTCGAGCTGACGGACAAGTCGATCGGCAAGATCGGCGACGGCGAGCGCACGCTGGTCCGCTGAGCGGCCCTGTCCCCGTAGCGCGCCGAACGTATACTCGGCTCCGAACCAGGAGGATGCCGATGCGCCCGCTCACCGTCCTCGGTCCGCTCGCCCTTGTCGTCGCCGCGACGGGTGCGGCGGCCGCCGAGCCGGCCCCGCCCGCCGCCCCCTATGTGCCGTTCGACCTGGGCACGCACCATCGACCGGTCTCGACCTCCAACGCCGACGCGCAGAAGGCCTTCGATCAGGGCCTGATGTGGTCCTTCTCCTTCAACCATGGCGATGCCGAACGCGCGTTCCGCGAAGCCGCGTGGCTCGACGATACCCTGGCCATGGCGTGGTGGGGGATCGCGCTCGTGAGCGGACCCCACATCAACAACCCCACGGTGGACGAGGCCCACGCGAAGGTGGCGTGGGACGCCTTGGCCGAAGCGAAGAAGCGGCGGGACGGTGCGAGCGACGTCGAGAGGGCGCTCATCGACGCGCTCGTCGCGCGCTACGCCTGGCCGCAGCCGGCGGACCGCCACCCGCTGGACGAGGCCTACGCGGCGGTCATGGCCGACGTCTTCGAGCGCTTCCCGCAGGACGCGGACGTGGCGACCCTCTACGCGGAAGCGCTCATGGACGTGCGGCCCTGGAACCAATGGACGCGCGAGGGCCAGCCGCAGCCCGGCACGCTGGAGGTGCTGCAGGCGCTGGAGACCGCGCGCGCCCTCGATCCCGACCATCCCGGCGCCCTCCACCTCACGATCCACGCCCTGGAGGCCTCGCCGCAGCCCGAGCGCGCCCGCGAGGCCGCCGACCGGCTCCGCAACCTCGTGCCCGACGCGGGCCACCTCGTGCACATGCCCGCGCACATCGACGTGCGCCTGGGCCGGTGGCAGGACGCCGCCGTGGCCAACGAGAAGGCCATGGCCGCGGACGAGCGGTACAACGCGCGCAAGCTCGACCCGGGCTTCTGGGCTCTCTACATGGCGCACAACCAGCACTTCCTCGGCTATACGGCCATGATGGAGGGCCGGCGCGAAGCCGCCCTCGGGAACATGCGGGGCGTCGTCACCATGTTCCCACCGGAGTTCGTGAAGGAGAACGCGGTGTTCATGGACGCGTTCATGACCGCGCACCTGGAGGCGCTCAAGCGCTTCGGCCAGTGGCAGGCCGTCCTCGACGAGAAGCCCGTGGTCGAGGGTCTGCCCGTCTCCACCGCCCACCGCCACATGGTGCGGGCGATCGCCTTGTCCGCCCTCGGCCGCGTGCGCGAGGCCGAGAAGGAGGCGGCCGCCTTGCGTACGGCCGTGGCCGCGATCTCCAAGGACGCGGCCTGGGGATCCAACACCGCCGCCGGCGCCATGGCCGTCGGCCTGCCCTACGTCGAGGGCGAGATCGCCTATGGCAAGGGAAACAAGACCGCCGCCATCGCCAAGCTCCGCGAAGCGGTCGCGCTCGAGGACGCCCTCAAGTACGACGAGCCGCCGGCCTGGACGGTGCCCACGCGCCACTCCCTTGGCGCCGTCCTCATCGCCGCCCGGCGCTACGCGGAGGCGGAGGCGGTGTATCGCGACGACCTCAGGCGCTACCCCGAGAACGGGTGGTCGCTGCGCGGGTTGGCCCAGGCCCTCGAGGCCCAGGGCAAGCGGGAGGAGGCGGCGGAGGTGAAGGCGCGGTTGGCCAGGGCATGGGCGCGCGCCGACGTCGTGGTGGACTCCTCGTGCCTATGCATTCGGCCCGGAGGTGGCCGCCGCCGGCCTTGACCGCCTCCGCGCCGCGATGACCCGGACGAGCAGAAGGGCGCCCAGGATCGTGGCGTATACGAGCGGCTCGCGCAGGTCCTTCTTCACGCGCCAGACGAAGTGGATGACGGCGCACAGGGCCGCGGGATAGACGAGCAGGTGGAGCTGCTTCCATTTGACGTAACCCATTCGGCGCACGGAGGCGCCGGTGGAGGTCAAGGCCAGCGGGATCATCATCACGAAGGCGGCGAAGCCCACGAAGATGAACCTCCGTTTGACGACGTCCGCCAGCACCGCCCGCAAGTCCAGGCCTTGATCGAGCCCCGCGTACACGGTCAGGTGAAGCGCGGCATACGTGAAGGCGAGCAGGCCGATCAGCCGGCGCGCGCGCATCGGCCACGTCCAGCCCGTGAGCGTCTTGAGCGGCGTGCAGGCGAGCGACGCGATCAGCAGGACGAGGGCGATGAGCCCGAGCTCGTTGAGGGCCTCCGCGATGGGGTTCGCCCCCAGCGCTCCCGATCGCGCGCGCATCAGGATCGTGACCGCGGGCGCCATCGCGCCCACGAGTATTCCGGGGTTGAGCCAGGGGAGCGGCCGCCGCCGCCTCGTCTCCATCCGCCCGGCTAGAAGAACCGGCGGAGGTCCATGCCGGCGTAGAGGCCCGCCACCTGGTCCGCGTATCCGTTGAAGGGGAGGGTGGGACGGCGCGCGAGCTCGCCGATCCGCCGCTCGCTGGCCTGGCTCCAGCGCGGGTGATCGACCGCCGGGTTCACGTTGGCGAAGAACCCGTACTCGGCGGGCGCGGCCGCGCTCCAGGTGGTCCGGGGCTGGTCGGCGGTGAGGCGGATGTGCACGATGGACTTGATGACCTTGAAGTCGTACTTCCAGGGCACGACCAGCCGGAGGGGGGCGCCGTTCTGTCTGGGCAGGACCCGGCCGTAGAGACCGAGCGCGATGAGCGTGAGCGGATGCATGGCCTCGTCGAGGCGCAGCCCCTCGACGTAGGGCCAATCCAGCACGCGTCCTTTCTGCTCCGGCATCTGCTGCGGGTCCAGCAGCGTCGTGAGCGCCACGTAGCGCGCGCGCGCCGTCGGCTCGACGCGCTTCAAGAGGTCGGCGAGCGGGAAGCCGACCCAGGGGATGACCATCGACCAGGCCTCGACGCAGCGCATCCGATAGACGCGCTCCTCGAGCGGGAACCAGCGGCGGAGCTGGTCGACATCCACGATCTGCGGCTGGGCGACCTCTCCGTCGATGGTGACGGTCCAGGGGCGGGTCCGGAAGGCCCGCGCCCGCCGCGCCGGCTCGTCCTTGTCGACGCCGAACTCGTAGAAGTTGTTGTACGTCGTCACGTCGCCATACGGAGTCTGCGCCTCCGTAGTGCCGAGGGCGCCGCGGCGGGCGACGTCCAGCCGTGAAGCCTCCGCGTCCGCCACGGTCTCGCTCGGTGGCGGCTCGCTGCGGCCTCCCCCCAGGAGGCTCGTGAGTCCGAGCCCGACCCCCACGCTCGTCGCCGTGAAGAGCAGCGAGTCCTTGAGGAACTCACGCCGCCGGCGGAAGAGCGCCTCCGGCGTGACTTCGTCCTTCGGACGATTCGATCCCTGGTCGGCCATGTCCGCTTGTCGACGATACCCCATAGGACATCGCTCCGGCCGGGGATGCCATTCCCGGCCATTCCGACTCGAACCCGCACGGTGCGTGTGACCCAGGGCACCGTCGGAACCCGGATAGGTGACGGGCGCTTTTGGGTTTAGGCCAGAATCCTTAGAATGCACAGGTGCCCCTCCGCCTGCACCCTGCACAGGGCAATCCGATCGAGATCGACGCCGACCGGACGCTGATCGGCCGCGACAAGACGGCGGAGATCCGCCTCACCGAGACCTCGGTCTCGCGCAAACACGCGACCATCGAGCGGCGCGGGCCCCAGTGGATCATCACGGACGGGGGGAGCGCGAGTCAGCTTCAAGGTCGAGGTCGAGGAAGAGCCCGCCCCCACCCAGACCCTCCGGCCCAGCGACCTCGAAGCCAAGACGCAGCCCGCGATTCCCGCCTATCGTCCCACCGCGGCGCCCGGCTCCCCGATGCCGTCGATGTCTCCGGCCCAGGCGGCGGAGCTCCTCGGCGTCCCCCCGGGGACGCCCCCGGCGGACGTGCGCAGGCAATACCAG
>QHVP01000380.1:0-1058 GCA_003222295.1 Acidobacteriota bacterium
GCCTTCATGAGCCGGCGATCTGCGCTGGCCTCGCGGACGGCCACGTAGCCGTCCCGAGCCATCCTCGTGAGACCGCCAAGGTCGACCCACGCGCAGTGAAGCGCCATACCCCGTGACCGGTGCTTCCGGCTCTCGAAGCTGGCCACTCCGGTACCTCGGTACGAGGCCGAGCCATCGAATGGCGAAGTGGAGGTCCCGGCGGACGGGCCGATGATCCAAAAGTCCGAAGGAGCGTTCGGGCACCAGCATTGTGCCGCCTCGCCCGACGCGGGCGAGGCGGCAGGATGCCAATGCTAGGGCGTGCCGCTCGTCGTTGGTTACCCCACATCGGGTAATTGTCGCGCGTCCACCAGCTCCGCCGCTACACGATCAGCGCCTCGCCTTGAACCGGGCACGGACCGTCGGAATGGTCGCGAAGCTCGTCTGGACGTTGCCGCAGGTAGGAGCCGCGGTCATGGGATCGGTTCCCGGTGCGTCGCACCCCGACCAGGCGTCGAAGACGCCGAGGAAGTTCGGAGTGGCGACGAGGTCGACCACCGCCCCTTCCGGCAGAGCGAACAAGCAACGCACAACCTTGTCTGGCAAATCGAAGCCACCACCACTGGTTTCGACGGTGAGCGGCATCGTGCAGGAGATCGTGGTGGGAGTTGCGATACTGCTCGTCCCGTTGATCGTGCCGCCCGGCCAGCGCGCGAACAAGCCGTAGAATGGATTGAACATGACAAGCCCCTCGCTGGCGGCCTCGAGTGCGAGGTTCGCCCGAATGAACGCGGCGTCGACCGTGGTGTCCGCATTGATCGCGAAGGTGCAGGAGGCGTCCGTCGCGTTGCAACCGCCCGTCCACCCGGAGAAAGCGCTTTCGGCGTCGGGGGCAACGGTGAGCGTGATCTGCGTGCCAGGCACGTAGGTGCGGGTGCACGTCGTACCGCACGCGATGCTGGACCCGTTCGAGACCGACCCGCTGCCCGTCCCGGACCTCGTCACGGTGAGCCTCACCGTCTCGAGCGCTTCAAAATTGGCCTGGACAGAGATGTTCGCCACGATCATGAAGCTGCATG
>QHVP01000380.1:1277-3282 GCA_003222295.1 Acidobacteriota bacterium
CCGACAGAAGAAGCTCACGTTGCCCGCGAGGTCGTAGGAGACCTCGAGACTTCCCGGGGCAGCCAGAGCCGTGTGGCACGGCCTCCCGGCGAGGTCATCGAGCGGACCTGACATCCCGCCACCACTCGGAAGTCCCTGAATTCCCTGAGGTCCTTGAGGACCCTGCGGGCCCGGAGGGCCCTGCGGTCCAGGGTCTCCGTCCTTCCCTTTGGCCGCCAGAAGTTCCCATTCCGTGTCGGTCAGTGGAACCTCGGGCCCGCCTGGCCGGCTGGGGTGCGGCTGGTTTCCGACCGTGCACTTCTCCGCGCCGCAGAGCCAGGTGGACCCGCTGTACGTGACCACGTCGTCCAGAACATAACGGGCAATCTCGGTCCACGACCCCCGTGCGTTAAGGCCTTTCGGGCCGGCCGGTCCCCGCCCTCCTTGTGGTCCTTGTGGTCCCGCGGGTCCCGTAGCGCCGGGCAGCCCCTGTGGACCCGTGTCCCCCATGTCGCCCTTCGGCCCCCTCGGGCCCGTCAGCCCCGCCGCGCCGATGGTCAGGTCGAACGTGCCGTTCTGTAGCGTGCTGGATCCCCGAGATACCTTGACCACATAGCTCCCGGGAGCGAGCCCGCGCGGGAGCTGCGCTAGCACCTCGGAATCCGTCGCGTTCAGAATGCCGAGCGGTGTGCCGGCCAGCGTCACCACGACGGCGTTATCGTTGTTCCAGAGCAGCTTGTCGCCCTCGATCCGCAGCGTTTCGGCGCTGAGGTCGGCCTCCGCCTTCTGCACGACGAGCTGGGGGCGGGTTGTGCTCTGGGCATGAGCCAAACCGCTCAACCCGGCGGCGCCCGCCAGGCAAAGAACTGCCGACAAGACGCGCGATCCACGTTGCGACTCCGTCCGAGTCATGCTCCACCTCCTCGCGTCGTACACGTTTTCGGCTCGGCAATCCGAGCCTTTGCTACTTCACGCGTAATCAGAAGGGAAAGAGGCCCACGATCTCGGCCGGACTCGGCTACCTCTCGGTGACCTGGAGCGGTTCTACTACTCTCGGCTTGGCCCGTTACGACCGACGGCGCCCCGGTTCCAATCGCGCCCGTTCCGGTTCGTGAAACGATGAAGTTCCACCTGCCGGGTACCGGGTCGTACTCGCTCTCAAGCCAACGCTCATGCGGCGAGCGGCGCTGCTGGTCATGGCAGTCACGTCGCTGCTGCTCCACGCAGTGGCCTTCATGGGGCCTGGCGGCATTGGCAGTCGAAAGGCCCTTGGTGTTGATCGGCCGACTGCCGGCTGCACGACCGCCGTCGTCAAGCCGTCGAAGAAGCGGGGAGGCGCCAGAAAGCGACTCCCCCGGCGATGGTCCCGTTTACTGCGCCTTCACGCAGATCGCGTAGACGCGGATCTGCCGGAAGATGCCGACGCCGTTGTACCCTTGGACGCCCCAGCCGTGGCCGTCGATCGGCTGGATGTCGTTCGGCGCCGAGATATAGGCGTTGATGCTGTTGCCGTCGTAGCCTCCGCCCACCACCCGCTTGCCGGGCGGGCAGTCTACGGTGAGATAGCCGCTGTCCTGGAACGGGGCGATCTCGACCGATGGACCCACGACGATCTCGTAGCCGCTCAGCGCCGGGGTGCCCGCAGGACCGGTGGGTCCCGGAGCGCCTTGCATTCCTTGAGGGCCGGAAGATCCCGTCGGGCCGGCAGGACCGGCCGCCCCCTGAGGTCCCGTCGGGCCAGCCGGGCCCGTAGCGCCCGCGTCGCCCTTCGGCCCCGACTGACCGGCGGGCCCAGGCAATCCCTGCGGACCCGTGTCCCCCATGTCGCCCTTCGGTCCCCTCGGCCCCGTCGGCCCCACGGCACCGATGGTCACATCGAACACGTCGTTCTGGACCATGCTTTGACCGCGCGACACCTTCAGCAGATAACTGCCGGGTGCCAGACCAGGTGGGAGCTGGGTCAGCACCTCGGTTTCCGTCGCGGTGAGGACGGTGACCGGCGTTTCGGCGAGCGTCACGCCCACGG
>QHVP01000380.1:3299-5133 GCA_003222295.1 Acidobacteriota bacterium
TCCACGACGAGCTGAGGACGGCTCGTACTCTGGGCGGAAGCCACCCCGCTCATTGTCATGGCGGCGGCTACGCAAAGGACTGTCCCGGCCACGCGCCATCCACGTTGGACGTCCGCTCTTCTCATGCACCACCTCCCGAGGTCGCGCACTACGCGGCTCGGCAGTGCAAGGCCTCTGCTCTTTACGCGCAATCGGCAGGAAAACAGGCCCACGCCGAGACCCTGGCCATGACTTCTTGACGTCGCCGGGTGCTTGCCGGGAGCACCGCTGCGGAAAGGGCCACGAGCAGCGCCAAGAAGTAGACGCCCGGCCAACCGCCAGCCACGACGTCGAGTGACGACCACAGCACCTCCCTGCTCGCGGCTACCGCTGCCGAGTCGCCGAACCTGATCAGCTTCCTGGCCGGCGCACGCGTAGCGCCGGGTGATACCGGCACCGTGGGCCTGTTCGTCGCCCGTTAGCGCGTGATGGCGTCGCCGGCGGCGATCTGGGACTCGGCGTCCTCACCTCGGCCGCAGCCGGTGGAATTTCGGTGTGCCGCTCGGCGACCTCCGGCCGCGTGACCGGGCTCCTGGTGTCGCAATCAGGAGCGCGCGTGACCCTCGGCGGGACCAAGCTCGACGGCCACCTCGTCGGCGGCTTGACCTTCCAGAAGGGAAGAGAGGTCTTCGTCTCGACCAGACTGTCCGCGTCCGCCGTGAATGCGGACGGCCACGGTCACGGCGGCGACCTGTTCCGCCTGTGGATCGCCGGGGTCGAGAAGACAGGCGACAGCACGCTGACGGCCGGAGACGACGTCGTGACGCCCTGAGTCCGGTGACAGGCAGCCCGCGGGCGTGGTTGAGGTTCGCCACGCCCGCCTCTACACTCGCCGCGTGCCTACCACGCGGACGCGGAGCATCCCCGCGGGACAGGTCACGCGGCTGCTCCAGGCCTGGAACAAGGGGGATGCCACCGCTCGGGACGAGTTGATGCCGGTGATCTATGCCGAGTTGCGGCGGCGCGCCGCCGCCCGGCTCCGGCACGAACGCGCCGGCCACAGCCTCCATCCGACCGACCTCGTCCACGAGACGTATCTGCGCCTGTGCGCACAGAACATCGCGTGGCAGAACCGCGAGCAGTTCTTCGCGGTCGCGTCGCACCTGATGCGGCGCATCCTGGTGGACCACGCGAGGGCGCGGGCCGCGGCCAAGCGCGGGGGCGGCCTGCGGGTGACGATGGCTGAGATCGGCGGTGACTCGATCGCCGCCGATCCCGAGATGCTCGACCTCGACCGGGCACTCGGCGAGCTCACGGCCCTGGACGAAGCGCAGGCGCGCCTGGTGGAGCTGCGGTTCTTCGGCGGTCTGAGCGTCGAGGAAGCGGCCAGGATCATGGGCGTGTCCCGCACCACCGCCAACCGCGACTGGCAGATGGCCAAGTCATGGCTCTACCGGAGACTCAAGCAAACGGGCGGGGGCCGTCGCTCGGAAGGGTAGCGGCGGGCGTCCGCACGACTGCGCGAAGCGCAGCGAAGGCGCGCAACGCTTGACTGTGCGGGTGGGCGCCCCTAGACTCGCCGCGCCTACCCCTGGGAAGCAGGCCGGTGCACGAAGACCGCTGGCAGCGCGTAAAGCACATCTTGGGCGCCGCCCTCGAGCGTCCGGCCGGTTCGCGCGAGGCGTTCCTGCGAGAGGCCTGCGGGGAGGACGAGGGTCTCCGCGGCGAAGTCGAATCCCTCCTAGACGCTCGTCACGACGCCGGCGATTTCCTCTCCGCGCCGGCGCAGATGCCCGATTCGGCCGCCGCCACCGCCGCGGGCGATCACGTACCTCGAGCCTTCGGCTCCGGAGTA
>QHVP01000380.1:5251-6237 GCA_003222295.1 Acidobacteriota bacterium
CATCCCGATCTGCACCTGCGCTTCGAGCGCGAGGCGCGCATCATCTCCCGGCTCAGCCATCCGCACATCTGCGCCGTCTACGACGTGGGAGAGCACGACGGATCGAGCTTCCTGGTCATGGAGTACCTGGAGGGCGAGAACCTGGCCGAGCGGCTGGGCAAGGGCCCTCTGCCGCTGCCGGAAGCGCTGCGCTATGCGACCGAGATCGTAGAAGCCCTCGACGAAGCCCATCGAGAGGGGATCGTCCACCGCGACCTGAAACCGCCGAACGTCATGCTCACTCGGAAGGGGGCCAAGCTCCTGGACTTCGGCATCGCCAAGCTGCGCGCCCCTGCGGGCTCGAAAGAAGCGCCCACCGCCACGGCGACGGAGACGACGGGCGAGGGAGTGATCGTGGGGACGCCGCATTACATGTCGCCGGAGCAGTTGGAAGGCGAGCCGGTCGACGCGCGCACCGACATCTTCGCCTTCGGCGTCGTCCTCTACGAGATGGTCAGCGGCCGCAAGCCCTTCGAGGCACCCAGCCGCGCGGGTTTGATCGCCGCCATCCTCGAGCGCGACCCCCCGTCGCTCTCCCGCTTCCAGCCGCTCAGCCCTCCGTGGCTGGAGGCTCTCGTCTTGCGATGTCTCGCCAAACGGCCGGCGGACCGATGGCAGTCGTGTGCGGACCTGCTCGTCCATCTCGAGGCGGGAATTGGCGGCAGGGCTCTCGAGAGGCCGGCCCTGGGCATCACGCGCAGGCGAGTACTCTGGATGACCGCGGCATCGGTGGCCCTCCTCGCCGTCGTCTCGATGATCGCGCTCGCCGTGTCAGGCGCCCGGCGGTGGCGGACGGCATCGCCGAAGTCTGCGACGTTCACTCAGCTCACCGATCAGGCCGGTCCCGAGCTCTACGCGAGCCTGTCGCCTGACGGCAAGTCGTTCGTCTACCAGAGCCGGGCGACGGGGAATTGGGACATCTACTTCCAGCGGGTCAAGGGCAAGAC
>QHVP01000380.1:6275-11687 GCA_003222295.1 Acidobacteriota bacterium
ACAGGAGAGAGCGTGAAGCGCCTCACCGACTTCGGCTACAACCCCGCCTGGTCGCCCGATGGCCGAGAGATCGTCTGCGCGACGGCATGGTTTCGCCGGCCCGAAGATGTTGCCCCTGGTGGGTCCGGACAGTTGCTGCGCATAAACGTCGTCACGGGTGAAAGACGCCTCATCACCGGAGGGGTCATAAGCAACAAACTGCAGCCCCATTGGTCTCCCCATGGGGGCCGAATCGCGTTTTGGCAGCTCACAGGAGGACAGCGGGACATTTGGACGGTGGCAGCCAGCGGAGGCGATCCGGTTCCGGTCATGAACGATCCCTATGTGGACTGGAACCCCGTCTGGTCTCCGGATGGCGACTATCTCTATTTCTCCAGCGACCGCGGCGGCAGCATGAACCTCTGGCGAGTCCGCATCGACGAAAAGTCGGGCAAGACGCTGGCTCCGCCGGAGGCGGTGACGACGCCGTCTCCGTCCACCGCGTTCATCAGCTTTTCTCGCGACGGCCGTCAGATGGCTTACGTGCAGCAGATCCGGGACTGGAATGTCTACCGGGCCGCTTTCGATCCCGCCACGGAAGCCACCGTCGGCCCGCCCGTGCCGGTCACCCGGGGCTCCAAGGAGGCCGCCTTCCCCGACATCTCTCCGGACGGCCAATGGATCGCATTCAGCTCGCGCCTGAAGCCCGAAGACATATTCATCGTGAAGACCGATGGAACCGAGGTTCGCCAACTGACCGACGACATCCAGCAGGATCGCGTGCCGCGCTGGTCGCCGGATGGGAAACGGATCGCGTTCATGTCCAACCGCAGCGGAAGATGGCAGGTCTGGACGATCAAGCCCGATGGCAGCGGTCTCGAACAACTGTCCGATGCGCCCGGCTGGGGAGCCGCGACCCCCGTCTGGTCGCCGGACGGTGCACGCTTGTTAGCACAACCTTTGCGGGGCGCACGATCGTTTGTGATCCAAACGGGCCGGCCCTGGAAGGACCAGTCCCCCGAGCCCCTGCCGGCCAGCGAATCGGGCACCGGATTCACTGCATGGTCATGGTCCGCGGACGGGCGCAAGCTCGCCGGATACCTGTGGCGAGAAGATGGCAGTCCCCAGGGTGTTGCCGTTTACTCTTTCGACTCGCACAAGTATGAGCGGCTCGCCACCGTCGGCGATTGGCCGCTCTGGCTGCCGGACAGCCGCCGGCTGATCTTCCACCATCAAGGCAAGGCCTACCTCATCGACAGCCAGTCGAAGCAAATGCACGAAGTCCTCTCGGTGCCCCCCCACGCGGTCGCCTGGCAGTTCGGATTGTCGCGGGATGGCCACCAGATCGTCTTCACCCTCGACGCCACCGAAGCCGACGTGTGGCTGATGAGCCTGGAGTGAGAGCCGGGAAGGCGGCCCCCTCGCTGACGATCGCTGGGAGCGCATCAGCAGATCTTGGGCGCCGCGCTGGAGCGCCCGGGGGAGACCCGAGAGGCGTTCGTGCGGAGGGCCTGTGGCGATGACCCCGGCCTGTGACGCGAGGTCGAGTCGCTCCTCGCCGCCCGGGGCGAGGCCAAGGCGCGCGACACCCGCTTGGACCGCACGGTGGCGATCAAGGTGCTCCCGGGCGACCTGGCCGCCGATCCGGATCGGCCCGGGCGATCTCGAAACTGAACCATCCCCACGTCTGCGCCCTCTACGACGTGGGGCAGCACGACAGCTCGGCCTTCCTGGTCATGGAGTACCTGGAGGGCGAGAGCCTGGCCGACCGGCTGAGGAAGGGTGCGCTGTTCGAGGCCTTGATGCGCCGCATCGATGCCGACGTCGCCGCGATGCGCCGGCCGGCGGGGCTCGGATGAGAGCGCGCTCCTTCGGTAGCGTGACCCTCACCCCGAGCATCGCGCGGCGCGGGTCCACGAACGCGGTCGGCCGGCCGAAGTTCTGGCTGCAGAGGTTCGTGTCGGCGAGCCGCTCTTCCGCATGGTCGTCGAGCGCGTTCAGGACGTCGAGGAGGAGCTCCCTGTCCCTTGCCGGCGAGGGCGAACTTCCTGGACAGGCGGAGGTCCACGAGGGTCTGAGACGAGAGTCTCCGCGATCCTGGCAGCTCGAGCAGCACGCGCTGGAGTCCCTGGGGCAAGGAGATCTGCGCCGTGGCCCCGCCACCGAAACGAAGCCGACATCTGGATGATGACGTTGAAGCGTTGAACGGCAGCCTGCGAGGCCCTGCTGCGCCTGCGTCTACCTTGACCGTCCTTGTGGGCACTCCTAGACTCGCTGCGGTTTTAACGGAAAGGACTCGTGCCCGACGAGCGCTGGCAGCGCGTCAAGGAGCTCATCGGCGCGGCGCTGGAGCGCCCGCCCGAGGCGCGCGCGGCGTTCTTGAAGACGGCCTGCGCCGGCGATGAGGGCCTCCGCCACGAGGTGGAGTCTCTCCTCGCCGCGCGGGACGAGGCCGGAGGGTTCCTCTCCGAGCCGGCGCGCCTGGCCGAAGACGATCAGGCGTCGAGGGCTTCGCCCGATCGCTCGAGCGAGGCCACGACATCCGCGCGCCTCGCCTTGGGAACGCGGCTGGGACCGTACGAGGTGCTCTCCTTTCTCAGCGCCGGCGGCATGGGCGAGGTCTACAAGGCTCGCGACACCCGCCTGGACCGCACGGTGGCGATCAAGGTGCTCCCCAGCGATTTCGCCGCCGATCCGGATCGAATCCGGCGCTTCGAACAGGAGGCGCGCGCCGTCTCCAAGCTCAACCATCCGCACATCTGCGCCCTCTACGATGTGGGGCAGCACGATGGCTCGGCGTTCCTGGTCATGGAGTACCTCGAGGGCGAGAGCCTGGCCAGGCGACTGAGCAAGGGCGCGCTGCCGCTGGAGGAGGCGTTGCGCCATGCAACCCAGATCGCGGAAGCGCTCGCCGAAGCCCATCAACAGGGCATCGTCCACCGTGACCTGAAGCCGGCCAACGTCATGCTCACAAGGAAGGGGGCCAAGCTCCTCGACTTCGGCATCGCCAAGCTGCGCCCCGGTGCCGCTGCGGAAGAAGCGGCCACGGCCACGGCGTTGGAGATGACCGGTGAGGGAGTGATCGTGGGCACGCCCCAGTACATGGCCCCGGAGCAGTTGGAGGGCAAGCGCGTCGACGCGCGCACCGACGTCTTCGCCTTCGGTGTCTTGCTCTACGAGATGGTCAGCGGCCGCAAGCCCTTCGAGGCGCCCAGCCGCGCGGGTGTGATCGCCGCGATCCTGGAGCGCGACCCCCCGTCGCTCTCCCGCTTCCAACCGCTCAGCCCTCCGTGGCTGGAGGCTCTCGTCCGGCGATGTCTCGCAAAACAGCCGGCGGATCGATGGCAGTCGTGTGCGGATCTGCTCGTGCATCTCGAGGCAGAAATCGGCGGCAGGCCTCTCGAGGACTCGGCCCTGGACATCAGGCGCAGGCGAGTACTCTGGATGACCGGGGCAGCGGTGGCCCTCCTCGCCGTCTTCGCGGTGATCGCACTCGCGGTGTCAAGCGCGCGGCGGTGGCGGACGGCATCGCCGAAGCCCGCGACGTTCAGTCAGCTCACCGATCAGCCTGGCCCCGAGCTCTACGCGAGCCTGTCGCCTGATGCGAAGTCGTTCGTCTACCAGAGCCGGGCGGCGGGGAATTGGGACATCTACTTCCAGCGGGTCAAAGGCAAGACCGCGGTCAACCTCACCAGGGACTCGATGGACGACGACACGCAACCCGCGTTCTCGCCTGACGGCGAACGCGTCGCCTTCCGGTCGGAGCGCGAGGGCGGCGGGATCTTCCTGATGGGCGCGACAGGAGAGAGCGTGAAGCGCCTCACCGACTTCGGCTACAACCCCGCCTGGTCGCCCGACGGCCGAGAGATCGTCTGCTCGACGGGATTGTTTCTACGGCCTGAAGATGCCGGTACGAGCGCCCTGGGACAGCTATTCCGGGTGGACGTAACGGCGGGCACGAAGCGTCCCATTACCGATAACGCGGGGACGCCCAAACAGCCCCACTGGTCGCCCCATGGTCATCGGATCGCGTATTGGCAAATAGCCGGAGGACAGCGGGACATCTATACGGTGCCGGCGAGCGGAGGCGATCCGGTCCCTGTCACCGACGATCCATATGTGGACTGGAACCCCGTCTGGTCTCCGGCCGGAGGCGGTGACGACGCCGTCTTCCTCCACCGCGTTCATCAGCTTCTCTCGCGACGGCCGTCAGATGGCGTACGTGCAGCAGATTCGGGACTGGAATGTCTACCGGGCCGCTTTCGATCCCGCCACAGAAGCCACCGTCGGCCAGCCGGTACCCGTGACACGAGGCTCGAAGGAGGTCGCATTTCCCGACATCTCGCCCGACGGCCGGTGGATCGCCTTCACCTCGCGGCTGAAGCCCGAAGACGTGTTCATCGTGAAGACCGATGGCACCGATCTTCGCCAACTGACCGACGACATCCATCAGGAACGGACGCCCCGCTGGTCGCCGGATGGGAAACGGATCGCATTCATGTCGAACCGGAGCGGAAGGTGGCAGATCTGGACGATCAGGCCGGATGGCAGCGGTCTCCAACAACTGACCGATGCGCCCGGCAATGGAGCGGCGGCACGGTCTGGTCGCCGGACGGCGCACGCTTGGTGGGACAGCCTTTGCAGGGCGGAAGATCGTTCGTATTCCAGACCGGCCGGGCCTGGAAGGATCAGTCGCCCGAGCCACTGCCCGCCAGCAAATCGGCCACGGGATTCTATGCATGGTCGTGGTCTGCAGATGGACGCACACTCGCCGGACACCTGGTGCGGAAAGATGGCAGTTCCCTGGGCGTCGCCACATATTCCTTCGACTCGAATAAATACGAGCAGATCGCCACAATCGGCAACTGGCCCATCTGGCTGCCCGACAGCCGCCGGCTCGTTTTCCACCACCAGGGCAAGGCGTACCTCATCGACAGCGTCACGCAGCGGATGCACGAAGTCCTGTCGGTCGCGCCATACGCCGTCTCATGGCAGTTCGGGATGTCGCGCGATGGCCGCCAGATCGTCTTCACGCGCGACGCCACCGAGGCCGACGTGTGGTTGATGACCGTGGAGTGAAAGGTTCTCGCTGAAGAGATTCGAGTCGGCGAGCCGCTCCTCCGCGCGCCTTGATCCTGGTCGTGGCGCTCCTCGACTCCCTGCGGTTTTCCCGGAAAGGACTCGTGCCCGCCGACCGCTGGCAGCGCGTCAAGGAGCTCCTGGGCGCCGCGCTCGAGCGTCCGGCGGAGGCGCGCGAGGCGTTCCTGCGACAGGCCTGCGGCGAGGACGAGGGCCTCCGCCACGAGGTCGAATTGCTCCTCGCCGCCCGGCGCGAGGCGGATCCCTGGTCATCCTCGTTCACGGGTTCAACGCACTACTGCTGGACGACAGGCGTCATCCGAGCCCGACGGCTCGCGCGATCAGAAACAACCC